>DASZPH010000042.1:0-5926 GCA_035550375.1 Pirellulales bacterium
TTCATCCTTGAACGGGCTAGTTTTCTCTCTGGGCTTCCCAATTCACCCAGCTACAGGCTCGACCATACCCGAAATCTGCCAATTCTCCCATTGACGTTCCTCAGAAAATCCGTTCCGCGCGCAATTCACCTTATGCACCCCGGCCGCAATGCCGGAGCACCTTTCGGCTTGCCCGGTTTTTCCGCTTTTGGCAGAATCCGGCCGTCGGGGCTTGGTCTTGTCTACGAACAGGGAGGTTCTCGACGTGTTTCGAGTCGGCTGCGTTCCCTTCGCCCGCGCGCCATATATCTACCCCGCTCTCGTGGGCCTCGCGGTCCTCCTCTTGCCCCCTACGGCCTCGGCCTATCCCCCGCTCGTGCCCGGCACCGGCGAGAAGGTCACCAACGCCGGCGACGATTTCGAGGATCCGAACTGGGGCTACATCTTCAACAACCCCAAGAACAGCTCCGAACTGGACGGACAGTCGCGACTGCCCAACGGTTATTCCCAGAATCGCCGCTGGTTCGAAGGGCCGATGCGCGGGCATCCCGACGTGGTCCAGCGCGTGGCGACTCCCGAAGGCGGGCTCCCCGGCAGCCAGGGCTCGCTGCTCATGCGTTCGGTCTTCACGGGAACGCCTGGCAGTCCCAGCTATCACAGCCAGCAGGACGATTTCATCGCCAACGTGCGGGGCGCGATGGGGCGCGGCGTGCCTGTCTCCTGGCTGCCCAGTTTCGTTGTCCGCGTCTATATGCCGCCTTTCGACGAGTGGGAAAAGCGGTCGGGCAACACGTTCGCCTTGCGGGCCGGCGCGCACGGCTCGCGCCCCAACGGCAAAGAAAAAGTCGAAGAATACTGGCCCGGCATGTGGATCGTGTTTCACAGCAAGAGCGACCGCCGCTACAAGGAAGACGCGGCCTACTTCTTGCTCCGCGCCGGACCGAGCGGCCGCGATTTCAAAGGCCCCGACATCAAGCAAACCGGTTGGTGGACCCTGGGCATGTCGTTCACGGCCGACGGACAGGTGCACTATTTCGCCAAGCCCGGCATCGACGACCTGACCGCCGCCGACCACCTCAGCTCTCAGTTTCCTTACGGCTTCACGGCCACGCAGTTCGACACGTTCTTCTTCGACCTGATCAGCGCCGACGACGGCCGCACCTGGTCGACAAGCTGGATCGTCGACGACCCCGCTTTCTATCTGGTTCATCGCCCCAAGATGGCGACAAACTCGGCGCCGAAGCGGCGGAATAAACGGTAGGCGCAACAAACGGTAGATAGTGTGCCGCCGACCACGAAAGGGCTGGGCCACGCCTGTATACGGTTGGGCGCCGAACGTCATCTCGCACGGTAAGGACAAGCGCGGCGGCGCCCCGCCCTCACCCTAGCCCTCTCCCGGCGGGAGAGGGGACAAGAACGAGCGGCCGCGCCAAATCCACACCGCGTGCCGCAACCTTTGCGAGCGGCAAACCGATCTGTTAGCATGCGGCACACCATGCTGGATCGTTAGCCGTGGCCACCGTCTCCAACAAATCGTCGACCGCCGCTGTTGGCTCGGGGACGCGCGGCGTGACCCCGATGATGCAGCAGTATCTCGACGCCAAGGCGGCCTGCCCCGACAGCATCCTGCTGTTTCGCATGGGCGACTTCTACGAGCTGTTTCACGACGACGCCAAGCTGGCGGCGCGCGTGCTCGGCCTGGCGCTGACCAGCCGCGACAAAGGGGAAAACCCCATCCCCATGGCCGGCTTTCCCCACCATCAGCTCGAAAGCTATCTGGCCAAGCTGATTGCCGCGGGGCTGCGGGCCGCCATTTGCGAACAGGTCGAGGATCCGCGCCTGGCCAAGGGGCTCGTGAAACGCGAGGTGACGCGCGTGGTGTCGCCCGGCACGGTGACCGACGACGCCTTGCTCGACCCGCACGAAAGCAACTACCTGGCCGCGATCGTGCCCGGCGACGTCGTGGGCCTGTCGTGGATCGATCTTTCCACGGGCCGTTTTCAAGCGGCCGAGGTCCCGCCCGAGCGGCTGGCGGACGAGCTGGCCCGCGTGGGCCCGGTCGAAATCTTGCTGGCCGACGATCACGAGGAGCTGCCCGCGCGGTTCGACGAGCGCTGGGTGTTGACGCGTCGTCCCGCTTGGGCCTTTGGCCACAAGGCGGCTCTCGACACGCTCTCGAAGCATTTTGGCACCCGAGGTCTGGAGGGATTCGGCTTCGACGGCGGCGAGGTGGCGGCCGTTCGGGCGGCCGGCGCCGTGCTCGACTACCTCAACGAGTCACAAAAATCGTCGCTGGCCCACATCGACCGGCTCGCGCCCTACCGCCTCGGCCAGGCGCTGGAAATCGACCAGGCCACGCGCCGGAGCCTGGAGATCACCCGCACGCTGCGCGATGGCCGCCGGGAAGGTTCGCTCGTAGAAGTCCTCGACCGCACGGTGACGGCGATGGGCGCGCGGCTGCTCGGCGAGTGGATCGCCAACCCGCTCACCTCGCTGGCGCTCATCGGCGAACGGCATGAGGCGGTTGCCGAACTGGTGTCGCACGCCAGGTTGAACGAAGAATTGCGACACGAGCTCAAAGGGATTTACGACGTCGAACGACTGCTGGCGCGGGTAACGACGGGTCGGGCCAGCCCGCGCGACCTGAGTTTTCTCAACCGCACGCTGCGGGCGCTGCCGGCGCTCAAGGCCAGGCTCACGGCGCGGCCGTCGGCCCTGTTGAGCCGCTTGGAGGGGGAACTCGATCTCTGCCCCGACATTCGCGGCAAGCTCGACGCGGGGCTGGAAGACGAATGCCCGCTCGTCAGCCGCGAGGGAGGGTTCATACGGCCCGGCTTCAACGCGGAGCTCGACAACCTGCGCGAGCTGGCGGCGGGCGGCAAGCAATGGATCGCCCGCTACCAGGCCGAAGAGAGCCAGCGCACCGGCATCCCCAACCTCAAGGTCGGTTTCAACCAGGTCTTCGGCTATTACCTGGAGATCACGCACACCCACCGCGAAAAGGTGCCGGAAACCTACATTCGCAAGCAGACGGTGAAGAACGCCGAACGCTACATCACGCCGGAGCTGAAAGAGTACGAAGAGAAGGTGCTTGCCGCCGACGAAAAGGCCAAGGAGCTGGAGCACGAGCTTTTTCTCGAGCTGCGCGACCTGGTGGCGGCCTCCGCCAGAAGGCTGCGAAGCACGGCGCTGGCGCTGGCGCAGGTCGACGTGCTGGCGGCCCTGGCCGACCTGGCTCGCGACCGCGGCTACTGCCGGCCCACGATGGTCGAAGAGCCGGTGTTGAGAATCGCCGACGGCCGGCATCCGGTGCTCGACCTGCGGCTGGCCGAGGGAACGTTCGTGCCCAACGACACGCAGGCCGGCCCCGACGAAGGGCTGATCTTGCTGATCACGGGCCCGAACATGGCGGGCAAGAGCACCTACATCCGCCAGGTGGCGCTGATCACGCTGATGGCGCAGATGGGCAGTTTCGTTCCGGCCCGCGAAGCCACGCTGGGCGTGGCCGACCGCATCTTCGCCCGCGTCGGCGCCAGCGACGAACTGGCCCGCGGCCAGAGCACGTTCATGGTCGAGATGACGGAGACGGCCCGCATCCTCAACACGGCTACCGACCGCAGCCTGGTGATTCTGGACGAGATCGGCCGCGGCACGAGCACCTACGACGGCGTGTCGCTCGCCTGGGCCATCGTCGAGCACCTGCACGACCGGCTCGCCTGCCGCACCCTCTTTGCCACGCACTACCACGAGCTGACCGATCTGGCCACGTCGCTCGCCAGAGTCAAGAACCTCAACGTCGCCGTGCGCGAGTGGCAGGACGAGGTGATTTTTTTGCATAAGATTCTGGAGGGGGCCGCCGACAAGAGCTACGGCATCCACGTGGCGCGGCTGGCCGGGGTGCCGCGAGACGTTCTGCAGCGCGCGAAGCAGATCCTCGCGCGGTTGGAGCAGGAGCATCTTGATAGCGACGGCCGGCCCAAGCTGGCCCGTAAGCGCCTGCGCGTCGGGGGCGACTTGCAACTCACGCTCTTCGCCCCGCCCGAAAACCCCTTGCTGGAGCAGATTCGCAAGACCGACGTCGATTCGCTTACGCCGCTCGCCGCCCTGCAGTTGGTCAAACAATGGCAAGACGAACTTTCGGTGGACCGGTGACGCAAACTTTCCGCGTGGCCCTCACGGGCGATTTTCTGGACGAATCGGGTCAGCCGGGTTACGGCGATCTGGGGTTGCCTCTGTGGAAGGACGCCCCTTCCATCCGCTATCACTTTCTCCACGACCAGGCCCCGCGCGACGACGCCGGCTACTGGCGGAACCTGTATTCGATGGAGGTCGAGCCGGGCCACATCGCCGACATCGAAGGGCTGATCGTGCTGCGGCCCTACGTGACCGCCCGCATGTTTGCCGACGGGGCCGGGGGACTGGTGGCGATCGGCCGTTCGGGGGCGGGCTACGATAAGATCGACGTGGCGGCCTGCACGGCCAACGACGTCGTCCTCTTCAACGCGCCGCACGGGCTACACCACGCGACCGCCTCTTCGGCGCTCTTGTTCATGCTGGCGCTGGCCAAGCGTCTGCCCGAGCAGGAGCGCGTGGCCCGCACCGGCGACTGGCGGCAGCAGCCGAGAATCATGGGGAGCGAGTTGATCGGCCGCACGCTGGGCATCGTCGGCCTGGGCAACAGCGGCCGCGAGTTGGCGCGTCTCGTCGCACCGTTCGAGATGACGGTGCTCGCTTACTCCAGGCACGCCGACGCCGCCCAGGCCGCCCAAGCGGGCGTGCGCCTGGTGCCGCTCGACGAGCTGTTGCAGACGAGCGACTTCGTCAGCCTGCACAGCCGTTTGACCCCCGAAAGCCGCGGCATGATCGGCGTCAAGCAGCTCGGCTTGATGAAGCCGACCGCCTTTTTCGTCAACGTGGCCCGCGGCGAGCTCGTCGACCAGCCGGCACTCGTCGAAGCGCTGCGCCAGCGCCGCATCGCGGGAGCGGCGCTCGACGTTTTCGAGCATGAGCCGCTGCCGGCCAACGATCCGCTTGTGTCGCTCGACAACGTCATCCTCACGCCCCACTGGAACGCCTCCACCGCTGACGTCTGGCGGGCCACCGGCAGCGCCATGGCGCAGGGCATGCTGCGCGTCGCGCGGGGCGAGGTGCCCGAGAACGTGGTCAACCGCGACGTGCTCGCTCGGCCCGGCTTCCTGGAGAAGCTGCGGCGATTTTCGCCGGGCTGAGCGGCGCGATCGCATTGCCACGATTGCTCGATGATCGGCAGTCGCGAAGCCGCTACGCCTCTGTTGCCTTGTCTTTGTCGCTTGCATACCATTTAGGGGGTTTTGTTCCCTAATGTAGGTGACCCTGGGGGAGTGCAATGACGGCCCGCGAAGAGCAAGATCGCGCGGATATCGAGGAGTTGCTGAAAGAACATCGTCAGGAATTAGAGGGAATCCTTGACGCATTAAAGAGGATCTACTTCCAGAAAAGCCGCTACGAATGCTTCGTCGTAAATTATGCAGCACGAACAATGCTGACGTTACCGTCGGTCTTTGCAAATTGTCTCGATGCGGCGCTCGACCTTGACGCAACGCGCGCGGCCTTTGGTGCCCAGACAGCTGCCGAAGAGGGCGGCAACGGTAGACCGGACAAGGTTCATCCGGTCCTGATGATGAACGCCTTGAACGCTCATGGCCACGCCTGCTACGGCACGGACCCCATCGAGTTGAAAGATCTCATGTTGACGGTTCGGTTGTTCCATGTTGCGACGGAACTGGGCAAGGTCTACGAGGACCGCAAGGTCGACCTCTGCGTGTATCTAGCCCTTAAACAAGCATAGCCAGAAGCCGGGCGGCCGCGGCCGCGGCGAAAAAAATCGAAAACCTCCGGCGTTTTGGGGCGTATTTGTGTTGAACGCCAACAAACACGCCACACCTGCACGGAGGTTTTCGAGTGAGCG
>DASZPH010000043.1:0-88836 GCA_035550375.1 Pirellulales bacterium
GCGGCCGAAGATGGGATCGCGCCAACGCCGAAGCACTCATGGCGTTAGATTGCCTAGAAAGCAGTAACGCTTGGCACCTTTATTGGACAACCCTTGATCCCGAAAGAAATTAGCATTGCCAGAATCCCTGGCCAGACACCCCGCCGAGTACGAGATTTTGTGCCGCCCATCCGTATGTTACAATTTCACGCTCGACCTGCAGGCGGTAAGGCCGACAAAGTCTTTTCGGTCTGACTGACAATCGCGAAACACCAGTCACGCTTCATGGTCATTCATTTGCCGTCCAAAGTCGACGTCGCTTGGGGAAAGTTCGCCCGCACCCTGGTCCTTCTGGCGATCTCGGCCGCGCCCGCTCGTGGCCAGGGCTATGCTCCGCCCGAGGCGGTCGAAAAGATGTCGGTGGGCGAGGGGTTGGCGGTCAAACTGTTCGCCAGCGAGCCAGAGATCCGACAGCCGATCCTGGTCAAATGCGACGACCGCGGCCGGCTGTGGGTCATCCAGTATTTGCAGTATCCCAACCCGGCCGGACTGAAGCGGGTGCAGGTCGACCGCTACTCCCGCACGGTCTACGACCGCGTACCCGAGCCGCCTCCTCATGGGCCTAAGGGGGCTGACCGCATCACCATCTGCCACGACGGCGACGGCGATGGACGGGCCGACACGTTCAAGGATTTTGTCGCCGGCCTGAATCTGTGTACGGGGCTGGAATTCGGCGACGGCGGCGTCTACGTGCTGCAGGCGCCCTACCTGTTGTTTTACGCCGACCGCGACGGCGACGACGTACCGGATGGTGATCCGGAAGTTCTGCTGTCGGGCTTCGGAATGGAAGACGCTCAATCGCTGGCCAACCATCTAACGTTCGGCCCCGACGGCTGGCTTTACGGTCTCAACGGCAGCACCACGACGTGCCTCATCCGCGGCATCGAGTTTCAGCAGGGAGTGTGGCGCTACCATCCGCGGAGCAAGGCGTTCGAGTTGTTTTGCGAAGGGGGCGGCAACGGTTTTGGCCTGACGTTCGACGCCGTCGGTCGACTGATCTACAGTTCCAACGGCGGGCTTTGCTGGCACGGCGTGCAAGGCGCCTACTACGAGAAGGCCTTTGGGAAACACGGGCCGCTGCACAACCCATACGCCTACGGTTGGTTCGGCAGCGTCGAGCACACCGGCCTCACCGGCCGCCCCAACACGGGCGGCACGATCTACTTGGCCGACGCCTTTCCCGTTCAGTATCGCGGCGCGTTCCTTTGCGGCGATTTTCTGGGACACACGTGCTCCTGGTGGAAGGTCTCGCCCCGTGGCTCAACGATCAAAATGTCGCTGGGCGGCCTCCTGCTTGATTCGCACGACACGTGGTTTGGGGCAACGGACCTGTGCCTTGGCCCGGACGGCGCGATGTTCGTCTGCGACTTTACCGACAAGCGGACGGCCCATCCCGATCCCGATGCAAATTGGGATACATCGAACGGCCGCGTCTACAGAATTGTTCCCGCCGGCTCACCCAGGGCTACCGCGAAGGTCGATTTGAGAGGGCTGCGCGGCGACGAACTTGCGGAGTTGCTTCGGAACCCGAATCACTGGTGGCGCGACCGGGCGCGGCGGCTTCTGGCCCAGCGGCGTGATCAGGCAATCTCTCCCCGGTTACGTGCTGGGGCTCTGCAGCAGGCCGACGGCGAGTTCGCGCTCGAAAATCTTTGGGCACTGCACGTCAGCGGCGGCTGTGATGAGGCGCTCAGTCTGCAATTGCTGGCTCACCCGAACGAGCACGTGCGAGCCTGGACGGTGCGGCTACTGGGAGACACGCGCCGCGTCTCTCCGGAGATGGCCCAAAGGCTCGCCGAACTGGCGGTGGCCGATCCAAGTGTGGTCGTTCGCGGCCAACTCGCCTCGACCGCCAAGCGCCTGTCGGGCGGCGAGGCCCTGCCGATCATCGCGGCGCTGATCGCGCGAGAGGAAGACGCCAGCGATCCTCATCTTCCCTGGCTGATTTGGTGGGCCATCGAGAACAAGGCCATCGAACAGATGCCGGCGATGCTGGAACTGTTTGGCAGCCGCGCCTGGCGTCATCCGCTCGTGCCCGGTAACGCCAGGCGACTCATCCGACGCTACGCCGCCGCGTCGACCCGTGCCGCTTACGCGGCCTGCGCGTGCTTGCTGGAAACAACGCCCGACGGCGAACTCGACGGCATGCTCGCCGAGTTGGCCCGCGGCCTGAACGAGCGAAAGCCGGGCCGCCACGATCCGATCTGCGGGCGACTGCACGAATTCGTCGCCAAGCGCTGGCGATTCTCGCCGTCGGCTCCCCTCTACCTGGAGCTGGCTTTGCAATTGGACCTTCCTTCGGCTGAGACGACTTTGCTCTCGTTGGTCGGTAATCCGGCCGCCGACAGCGGGAGGCGGATTGCGGCCTTCGGTTTGATTCGGCGTTTCGGTTCAGCCGACACGATCGCGGCCGTTTTGCCGTGGATCACCCCACAGCAGCCCGAGGAGGTCGTGCGGGCGGCGGTCGGCGCGGTCGGGCGGTTCGATAGCCAGGCGGCCGTCGAGCATCTGCTGTCGATTTATCCCCGGCTGTCGGCACCGGCGCGCAGCGACGTGCGTGAGGTGCTCTTCAGTCGGCCTAACTCGGCGATAGCTTTGCTGGAAGAAGTCGATCGGGGAGCGATCGCGGCGGACGAAATCCCGCTCGAACAATTGCGCAAGGCGGCTTTGCACCACGACGCGGCGATCGACTCGCTCGTACGAAAGCGGTGGGGAAACGTCGGCCCCGGAACGCCGGAGGAAAAGCTGGCCGACATTCGTCGTTTCTCGAACGACCTGCGGGCCGGCGATGGGGACAAAGCAAGCGGCAAGGCGATTTTCAAAAAACACTGTGGCGTCTGCCATCAGCTCTTCGGCGAGGGGAACCACGTCGGGCCCGACCTGACGAAAGCGAACCGCGGCGACCGGGACGCGCTGTTGGTCAACATCGTCGACCCGAGTTCCGTCATCCGAAAAGAATACGCCAGCTATGTGCTGGCGACCGGCGGCGGGCAGGTTCTCACCGGCCTCTTGGCCGAGCAGGATCCGGCGAGCGTCACGCTCGTCGACGCCAAGAACCAGCGGACCCGGGTTCGCCGCGAGGAGATCGACGAGATGGAAGAATCCCCGGTCTCGCTCATGCCCGAGAGGCTCTTGGAGCAGCTCACGCCGCAAGAACTGCGCGACCTGTTTGCGTATTTGCAGCCCTAGCCCATCCCTGCCAGGTTACAGATTGGTTCGTGGGTAGCACCGGGGCGCTCGCCGGTTGCCGCCATCAACCGCGGACGGCGTATGTAGGCTCCGCCAGAGCGTAGTGATCTACTCGATCCACTGTCCGGCGGGGTACCAAGCACCACGCAATACCGCAGATGGCCCCGATTATCGCCAGCGTTCCGGCGGCGGCGTAAAAACCGGAAGCCCATTTGTCCGAGGGCTTTTCGAGGTAGTCGATGTCCACCTCCCAAATCGTCGGCGCTAATTGCAGTTTGGAGAATGCCTCTTTGAGCAGCGGCCGGTAAGGTTCATACGGCTGGAGCAGGGTGGGATTGATGACGGCCCCCCGGTAGCTGTCACGCGGCCGGAATTTTTCAGCAATTTCCGCGTCGCTCTTACATCGCGTGCTGCGCAGGACGAGCTTAATCTCACGCGCCGCCTCGGCCTGGCCCTTGGGTACGGCGGCGAACCAGACCGCCGAGATGGCCCCCTTGCGCGTCTGGACGACGTGCTCGGGTAGCAGTTCGACGTCGGCCAACTCCACCCAGATGTTGTTGCCGTAGCCTTGTTCGGCCAGTTGCGCGCCGCTGATTCGTTGGGGGGCGTCACCGTAAAGCGAGCGGATGCGATCCTGTTCGCGGGCGACGAAATAAGCCCCGACCGCGAGGAGCAGGCAACAAATGGCGGCCCATAAAAGGCCCGGATGCGACTTCGCCATATCACGTAATCCCAAGTTGCAAGCTGAGCTCGCGCTGGTTGAACGTTGCGCCGGTTGCGCGCACGATAGCAATGAAACGTAGGTCGCCTTGAGGAAGAGTCAATACAGAAGCGGGGGCGACCGCGTCACGGAGCCCGTGCTTGGTGGACGGGCGCTGTTGGCGACCGGTTATGACAAGCGGCGGCAGCCGTATCTCAAAAACAAGTCCGGAAAAGGCTCCCAACCAGCTTTCTTTCGGCGACGTGGCCCCCTGGCAGCCGTAGCATCGGCAGGCTACAAATTAATGCTGCTTTCCGGGGCAGCGAGAAACCGGTTCAGCGGGGGCAATCATGGTCGGCTCGTCGGTTTCTTGTCCCTGACCTTTCTCGAAGGCATCAGCCCGACCGAGCCAAGGCGGCTCTGAGCAGCAGCCATGAATACGAGGCAATTCCTCGATAGCCTGGCGGAACAGAGCATCCTCACCATGGATGAGCTGGCGAAGATGCGGCGGCATCTTTCCACCGAGCAACTCCAAGCCACCCCCAATAGCTTGGCGCGTGAACTGGTCCGCCGGCACAAGCTGACTCGCTTTCAGGCCGCGCAGGTCATCCAGGGGCGAGGTCGTTCGCTCCTCTTCGGCGACTACCTCGTGCTGGATAAGGTCGGCGAAGGGGGTATGGGCCAGGTCTTTAAGGCCGAGCACCGCCGCATGAAGCGAATCGTGGCCCTCAAGCTTCTGCCGTCCCACGCCACCAGTTCGAAGTCGCTCGTCGATCGCTTCTATAAGGAAGTCGAGCTCGCCGCCCGACTTTCGCACCCCAATATCGTCACTGCCTACGACGCGGGTGAGTCGCGGGGTTTGCACTACCTGATCATGGAATACATCGACGGGCGCACGCTCTCCGACCATCTTAAGGCGAGCGGCCCACTCTCGGTCGAGCAGGCCATGAACTGCGTTCTGCAGGCGGCCCGCGGACTGGAGTATGCGCACACGGAAGGGATCATTCACCGCGACGTCAAGCCTTCCAACCTGATGGTCAGCCAGCGGGGCGTGGTCAAGATTCTCGACTTGGGCCTGGCGCGACTCGAACATTCCCTGGCCGTGCCGCTGCCAGCCGGAAACGCCGAGCTCACCACGTCCGGCCAGGTGTTGGGAACCGTCGACTACATGGCGCCGGAACAAAGCTACGACAGCCGCTCGGCCGACCACCGCTCCGACGTTTACAGCCTGGGTTGCACGCTCTACCGACTGCTGACGGGGCATCCGCCTTACGCGGGCGAAACCATGATGCAGAAGCTGCTGGCCCACCGCGAGCAGCCGATCCCGTCGTTGCGCGAAAAACGGGGCGACGTTCCGCCCGCGCTCGACGCGCTCTATCAGCGCATGGTTGCCAAAGCGTCCGACGATCGGCCGCAGTCGATGAACGAGGTCGTCGGCTCGCTGGAATCGCTCATGGCCAATACGTCGGAAGCGGAGTCGACAATCACCCATATCCAGGTCCCCGCTTCCGACGACGAAGGATTAGATAGTTTCTTGCAGCGGATGGCGGGCAGTTCGGGAATTGGTGTGGGCTCCTCAACATTTTCCGATACGCCGTTGCCAGGCAGCTCGGGCACCATCCGTACCGACCTAGCTTCCGGGGGCTCGCTCCGGTCACGGCACAAGAGAACCTCCGTGGTCGGCTGGCTTGTTGCGGCGGCCGCCAGTGTACTGATCGTCGGCGTGAGCTATTGGCTATCGAGCGGCGGCAACGTGAAGGCCACGGTTGCAGCCAAACCAGGCGTGAAAAAGAAACTGGAGAAGATCAACAGCAAGCCGACCTCCACAGTCTCACCGGCCCCCCCGATTGAACCGCCACAGAACCAGGAAACCGAGAAGACAGGCCCAGGCGAGCCGACTACGGAAAAAACGGCCGAGGCAGCGCCGGTGCCGCCGCCGATCGAGGCCACGATAGATAAGGCCGAGACGTCGCCGAAGATTGAAGCTTTGGCAGAGCCGATCGACCTGTTGAAGAGAATCGACCGGGGCGCGACGGTGGGGAATCTCACGGCCGACGAGAAAGGGCTGTTCTCTCCCTCCGGCGCGACCATACGGTTCTCGCAGGGCGTCCCCGACGAATACGACCTGACGGCGGTGATCGACAGCGCGAAGCCGGATGGAACATGCCGGCTTGGACTACCCGTGCAATCGGGGGCGACGACGTTCTCCTTCGTTCGCGCGGCCAAGCCGGAGTGGTCGCTGTCGGCCGTGCAACCCGACTGGTCGGGCCAACGAGCCTGCACACTTGGCGAGGGTCCTTTGACGATCGTTTGCGCCGTCCGCAAGGAGCGCGTGCACGTCACTTTCGACGGGCGCACGGTGGCGGAGTGGGTCGAACAGGCCGGGGCGCCTAGCCTGCAATCGCAACTCGTAGGGCAAGACGCGAGGCCGGCCTTGTTCCTCCAGGCCAATTTTCGCCTGGCCAGCCTGCAGATCGCGCCGCCCAGTTTGAAGTTGCCCCAATATCGGGCGATCGACTTGCTGGCCGACGCCGACGCGCAGAGGGACCGCGCAAGTGGCAATTTGCGCGTCGATCATGGCGACGTCGTGCTGGAGACGACGGCCGAGCAAGCCGGCTCCTGCATCTCGCTTCCGGCCGAACGTCCCAACGAATACGTGCTGACTGCCCTGGTCGAACGCATCTCCGGCAGCGACCATTTCGACGTCGCGCTGCCGACCGGCCTGGCGCGTCTCGTGGCTGCCGTTGATGTGCTGGACGGCTCAGCGCAGCTCCTCAACGTCGCCGTTTTCGCGCAGCGGCCGAATCTGCTCCTTTTGACCCCCTGGCGGTTGCATAAGATTGTTTGCACGGTGCGCGGTGAGCACCTCGTGGCAGTCGAGGTCGATGGCCGCGAAGTCATCCGATTCCAGAACGCGATGCACCAGGGCTGGCTCTCCGTCACGCCGGGAGTTAACGATCCCGCGGCTTTTTTCATGCGAGCGAGCCCTGCCTCGTCTTTCCGCATCCGCCGACTTGAACTGGCGCCGCTCGACTGGCCGCGGTTCGGCCAGCCCAGCGGCGAGGCCCTGGGGGCGGCGGATGAGGCCGTCGAATCGATTGTCTCCGCCGCGCGCAACGTGAACCCCAAGGCCGAAGACAAATCGCTCCTGGCGCGCAGTCTGTGGCACGAAGCCTCGCGAAACGACGATCCGGCGCAACGCTGGTCGCTGCTGGAGGCGGCAGCCCATCAGGCCGCCACCGACGGCGATCTCGGCCTGGCGTGCCATATCCTGGTTGATCTCACGCGGACCTTTGACGGCGATCTTGAAGCGTGCTGTGAGCGGGTCATTCCGGCTGCGTTCAGGACCGCCAAGAGCCCCACAGCGCGACAGGGAATGGTTGTGGAGGCGCTGCGGCAGATCGAGGCTGCGGTTGCCCTGGAAGCATTCGACCTTGCCCACGTATTGCAAGCGACCGCCGCGTCGGTCAAGTCGCTCCCCGCCGACGTGCACCGAGAGGTGAGGGCTCGGGGGGCGGAGGTCGAGTTCTTGCGGTCCGAGTCGGCGGCGGGCCGGCAGGCCTTGGCGGCGCTGGAGAAGGACGCCGCCTCGCCCGAGGCACATCTGGCGGCCGGCCGATATCTGGCGGTCGTTCGGGGTGGCTGGTCTGAAGCGGGCTCCCATTTCAGGCAAGCAGGCGACGACGAGTTGGCCGAACTGGCCGATCGAGAGTCACAACTTACCGACGACCACGATTCGTCGCCGGCGGATTCCGCGGCGATTGGGGACCGCTGGTGGGGCCTTTCGACCAAAGCGCCTGCGCCTCTAAAATGGTGGTACATGGAACGAGCGGCTTCCTGGTACCGCCGTGCTCTGCCCAGCGCGGCGCCCAAGACCAAGGCGGCGCTCGACACCAAGGCGAAGAATCTGGCGCGGGAACGCAAAAGGTCGGGCGATGCGTTCCGTTTGAGGCATCCCCTCGACGCCGTCCAGATCGGCAACCGGTGGTATAAACATTACCCCGGGCCGATGACCTGGAAAAAGGCCGAAATGGTCTGCCGCAGCCTGGGAGGTTCGTTGCCCATTATCAAGACGCCCGACGACAACCGGGCCGTGGTTCAGGCTGTGGCGGCCGGCGAGGCACCGAACGAGCGCCGCTCGTGTTGGCTAGGGTGCAGCGACGACGCCAAGGAGGGAGACTGGCGGTGGCTTGACGGCACGTCAGTGGCCCTGCCAGCATTTCTAAACTGGCGTGAGGGTGAGCCCGACAACCACGACGGCGTGGAAGATTTTGGCGCCATGACGGTGACGCTCGAAAAAGGGGAGATCAAGACCCAGTGGACCGACGAACGCGATAGTCCTTTGCCGTTCGTCTGCGTCTGGGATGATTAAGTTGGGGCAAAGGCCGGAGAGGGGGGACTCCATGGTCGGAAGCGGATACGTCGCCGTAGCCGCATTTCTGGGGGCGCTCGAACTTGCCGCGGCGGCATGGGCGATTGTGGTCGGCTTGCGAAGCGTTTTCGCTCGACGGGGCGCGCCCCCGGATGTTGCACAAGACCGGTTCGAAGAGCAGACGTACCTCGCGGCGCTTCTGGGCTATCTGGTTCTCGGGGTGAGCCTCATATCGTGGCTCGTGTTTTACTTGATGCTCGACAGTTTCCTGCCGCAGTGGCCCGGTGCGATGTGCATCTACGGCGTCACGCAAATCGGCTTGGGAAGCAACGGAATCTACGGTTGGCTGCCGAAGCTCGTCTCCCTTGTTCAAGTTCTCAAGCCGGCGCTTGTTTTTACGGCCGGCGCCGCCCTCGTCTTGTATCAGTTCTATCGCCGACTGGGAACGCGTACCCTGTTGCCGCGAGTGGCGTGGGTCCTTTCGGTCGTAGCCGTAATGGCTTCTCTCGACGCGACCACGGAGCTGGCCTATCTGGCAATTCCCAAACGTGAAAATGTGCCGACCTCAGGGTGTTGCAGCGCGTCGGCCATCGGGCATGAGCGTATCCAGCCGCCGAGCGTGCAAACACAGCGGCAGTTGGAGTTGCGATACTACGGGTGTCACTTGGTCATCGCCGCATTGTTGTTACACCGTGTCACGGCAACCAATCTGCCGCGGCTGAGCCTCGAATTGGCCCGGCTGGCAATGGCGGCGGTGACGTTGGCGGTCTCGATGGAATTTCTGATCGAGGTGGCCTCGCCCCGGCTCATGCACCTGCCGTACCACCGATGCTTGTATGACCTCGTGCCCCGAGTGCCGGAAAGCGGCGCCGTGATCATTCTCTTGCTGTGGGGCACTTTTTGCGTGGGATGGAGCAGCGTGGTTGGTTGGCTCGGCCGCGCCCCCGAATCCGAAACGGTCGCCGCCGAAGAGGCACGACGGTGGCGTGCTTACGCGCTGGTAGGCTATGCTGGATCAGTGGCCATGCTCTCGTTCGATCTCTGGCTGGCATAATCGGGGTGGCTGGCACCGATGGGGAAACGGTTCTGGTGGGCCAGCATCCTGGTAGCCATTTCGGCGGCAGTCCTGCCTGCGCTCGGCACTTGGAGCCGCCGGCAGACGCTGCCTCAGTGTGCGGTCGACGGCGTCGCCATCGTGCCGATTTACGCCGTCGAAATCGTCGACGCGAAGGGAGAGAAGCGTCCCTTCTGTTGCGTCCGTTGCGCCGAGTACTGGTTAGCTCAGGAGCCGTTGCCCCCGAACGAGATTCATGTCACCGACGAGGTTTCCGGGCGGCCCCTCGACGCCGGTGAGGCGTTTTTCGTGCGCAGTTCGGTGGTGACTAACGATGTCACCGGCAATCGCATTCATGCATTCGAGAATCGCGCCGATGCCGAGGGCCACGCCAGCCAATTCCGGGGACGATTGCTGACGGAGGACGACCGCCCGCTACAGGCCAAAAAGGACGAAGCTACCAAGAAGGACAGAACGAATGACGACCAATGATCTACCGTCGGACGGCCCGCGATCGTCGCAACATCAACAACTGCGTCGTCGGGACCTGTGATGACGGCGCGCCTAAAACAAGCCGTTCGACGTTCGACCGACGACATCCTCCTGGCCGCGATCCTGGGACTTTGCGCGGCCGCGGCGCTCGCCGTCGCCACGGATCCAGCCATGACGCGCGCCCAGCAGGAGGCCGCCGGGCAATTTCAGCGCCTCATGCATGGCCTCGGGCTAGGGTGCCACGCCGATCTGGCATGCTGCGCCTGGCAGTTCGATCCGCGGTTGATGGGTGACGAAGACGCTCCTCTCGATTTCGTCGCCGGAAGCGACATCTTCAATCCATGGCACTCGCTTTCGCTCTTTCCACCCGCCGATGGGTTAACGGACATCGCCCAGCAGGACTGAGATCACGCATGGCATGGCTTGAAATCGCCCGAACGGGAGTCACGTCGCTGCGATTGCATCCGTGGCGAAGCACGGCAACGGTGGCCTGCGTGCTGGCGGCGCTCGGTCCCTACCTGGCCGGGATCGGCATCTGCGGCGGCCTGGCGGTCGAAGCCCGACACTCGATCGACGACGGCGCAGATCTGTATGTGACCGGCCGGCAGTTCGGCCGGAGCGTTCCTGTACCCCTTGAGGCCGCCGAAGAGATCGCCGCTTTGCCGGGGGTCACCGACGCCGTGCCGCGCATCGTGGGAAAGATGAATATCGGCCAAGAGCGGCACAGCGCCGTCGTCGTGGGCCTTCCTGCCGACCGGTTACAGCCTATGGCGCCCTTCCTCGATGGCCGCCTCTTTTCGGACAACAAGGCCAACGAGCTTGTCGTCGGTAGCGCGCTGGCCTCGCGCCTGAAGCTGAAAGTAGGCTCTTTTATTCCTCCCTTCTACCAGAATCGCCGCGGTGAACACGTCTCGAATGTGGTCGGAATCTTTTCCTTCGAGGCGCCTTTGTGGCAGGCGAACATGCTCTTCGTCTCTTTCGATACGGCGGCCCGCTTGTTCGATCAGCCCAACCGTGCCACGGAGGTGCTGGTTTACTGCCGCGCCGGAACACAAGAGGAATTGGCCAGATCCATCAGCCGGAAGCTTCACTGGAGCGAGCCCGACGGTTCCCGACTTGACGTGCGCGTCACGGGCCGCGCGGAGCTCAATTCGCTTTGGGCTTCGGCCGCCGCACACCGCGACGGCGTGTTCCACCTGCACTGGATGCTGGCCGTATCGGTGGCCATCCTGGCGGTGCTGGTTACGAGCGCCTTCGGCAGCACTCAGCGGCGCTCGGAAGTCGGCATTCTCAAGGCGATCGGCTGGCGGACGGACGAGATACTGCTCCGCAGCGCGGTCGAGAGCCTGTTATTGAGCCTGACCGGCGCATCGCTGGCCGTTCTCTTGAACTGGTTGTGGCTCCGCGGGCTGAACGGTTACGGAATTGCCCGCCTCTTCCTGCCGTCGCTCGGCGTCGATCCACAGGTGCGAGTTCCGTTCCGGCTTTTCCCCGTGCCGATCGTGCTGGGCGTCCTCCTGTCCTGGATCGTCGTCACCTCGGGCAGCTTGTACGCCACTTGGCGGACGGCGATGACGCCTCCGGGCAGCGTGTTGAGGTCGTCTGGCTGATGCCCATTCTCGAAGCACGCGAGGCGACCAAGATCTTTTCGGCGAGCGCGGCTCGCCAGATCCGGGCCGTGGACGGGGTTTCGCTGACCATCGAGGCCGGCACGTGCTGGGCCTTGACGGGTCCCTCTGGGTCGGGCAAAAGCACGTTGTTGTCCCTCTTGGGAGCCATCGACCGCCCGACTTCCGGCGAGATCTATTTCAACGGCAAATCCATTAGCCACTTGTCGGATATCGGATTGGCCGGCGTCCGTCGCCGTTTGGGCTTCGTGTTCCAGAATTTCGCTCTCATGCCGCAGTTGGCCGTGTGGGAGAACATAAGTTATCCTCTTGTGCCCAAAGGGATAAAACGTGGCCAACGGCTGTCGGCCGCCCACGAAGTGCTCGGGCGATTTGGTCTGGCCGACCGGCTGTTCGATCCGGCAGGGACGCTCAGCGGGGGCGAACAACAGCGGGTCTCGCTGGCGCGGGCCCTCGTCGCCAGACCGGAGGTCGTCTTGGCCGACGAGCCGACGAACCAACTCGACGAGTCGTCTGCCAGCGAGGTGATCGGCGTCTTTCGCAATCTCCTCCGCGACGGAACAACGCTTGTTTTCGCCACCCACGAATCGCGGCTCATGACCCTTGCCACTCACGTCGCCGAAATGCGGGCCGGAAGACTATCAGCATCACACTCCACCTGAGGCGCCACGTGACGTTCCGAAGCCCCGGCCATCCCAGCGGTCGCGCGATCGAAATCCAAAGTCCTCCCTTTTAGGCCAAGGGACGCTCGCTAAGATGGTGTGATGCCTCGAAAGCGTTCGATGTTTAACCCCTTTTACGCATTGCTCGTCGCTTTGGGGATCGCGTTTGCGCTGACGGCCTGCGCCTACAGCGTGATGACGCTGAGAGCCGTCCGCCCGCAGAACGAAGAGGCGGGCGGAGGCGCGCTCATCGAATTCCTCGACAAGCACGGCGGCCGCCTTATGGCCGGCGAACTGGCGCTGCTGGGCATGGCTTCGGTGGGCGCCATCGCCACCGACCGCTACTGGATGCAGCGGGCTTACGACGATTACCAGGCCGAGAAAGCCAGGCAAACGCCGAGCGACGTGAGTTAGATGACGAGCCATTCGATCGAGAAACAGATCGCCGCGCTTCGCGAAACGATCCGCTATCACGACCGCAAGTACTACGTCGAGGCGGCGCCCGAGATCAGCGATCTTGAATACGACAAGCTGGTCGCGCGGTTGAAGGAGCTCGAGGCCGAGCACCCGGAGTTGATCACGCCCGACAGCCCGACGCAGCGCGTCTCGGAGCAGCCGATCGACGGCCTGACGCAAGTCGAGCATCGCGTGCCGATGCTCTCCATCGAAAACACCTACAGCTTGCCGGAAGTACGGGAGTTTGCCGCTCGGGCGGCGAAGAAACTGCCGGGCGAGATCGCCTGGGTGGTCGAGCTGAAGGTCGACGGCGTGGCGGTAGGAATCATCTACGAAAACGGCCTGCTTGCGCGCGGCGTGACCCGCGGCAACGGACGTGTAGGGGACGAAATAACCCACAACATTCGCACGATCGGCGACGTGCCGCTCAGGCTGGCGGGCGAGGGCGCACCACCGGTTCTGGAGGTGCGGGGCGAAGTCTACATGACAAATTCCGACTTGGTGAAGCTCAATCAGGAGCAGGCCAAAAAGGGAGAGCCGCCGTTTGCCAACTCCCGCAACGTGACGGCCGGCAGCATCCGCCTCCTCGACCCGCGCCTGTGTGCCAGGCGCCGCCTACGGTTTTTTTGTCACGGAGTCGGCTACGTCGAGGGAGTGGAAGCGACCAACCACATGGATTTTCTGGCGGCCCTACGGGGTTACGGATTGCCGACGACTCCCATGGTGGAATGTTTCGACTCCATTGAGCCGGCCCTGGCACACTGCGAGTCGCTCATCGAGCGGCTGCACGAGCTCGACTTCGAGATCGACGGCCTGGTGCTTAAGGTGAACGATTTTGAGCAACGCGAGCGGCTGGGGACGACCACCAAAAGCCCTCGCTGGGTCGTGGCCTACAAATTCGAGAAGTACGAGGCCACCACGCGGCTCAACGACATCCGAGTGCAGGTGGGCAAAACGGGGGCGATTACGCCAGTGGCCGACCTGGAGCCCGTCGAGCTCGCGGGTACGGTGGTCAGCCGAGCCAGCCTGCATAACGCCGACGAAATCGAACGCAAGGACGTGCGGATCGGCGACGTGGTGGTGGTTGAAAAGGCGGGCAAGATCATTCCGCACATCGTGCGGGTCGAAAAACACCTTCGCGAAGGGCACCCGCACAAGTTCCATTTCCCCAAGTCGTGCCCGGAGTGCGGGGCCGGATTGGTCAAAGACGAGGGGGGCGTCTACATCCGCTGCCCCAACCCGGCCTGTCCGGCCCAGCTTAAGGAGCGGCTGCGCTACTTTGCCAGCCGTAACGCCATGGACATCGAGGGGCTGGGCGACAAGCTGGTGGACCAACTCGTGGACGACGGGCTGGTGCGGGGCTACGGCGATCTCTATCGCCTCTCGCCCGACGAACTGATGAAGCTCGAGCGAATGGGGCGACGATCGTCGGAAAAGCTACTGCTGGGGATCGAGGCCAGCAAAAATCGCGGACTCGCCAGACTGCTCAACGCCTTGGCCATCCGCCACGTCGGCGTGCGACTGGCCACGGTGCTGGCCGAGAATTTCGGCTCGATTGAGGCGCTGATTAAGGCCAGCGAAGAAGAATTGGCCGACGTGCATGAGGTAGGCGAAATCATCGCCAAAAGCGTGCATCATTACCTGCACAGTGAATACGGCGCGGCGACGCTTCGCGAGCTACGCGAGCTGGGGCTGAACATGCACGCCCCGCGGTCACCGAAGCCGGCAGAGGGCGGGGGGAAGCTGGCCGGCAAGACGCTCGTAGTCACCGGCACGTTGCAAAAGTACACCCGCGACGAGATCGAAGAGTTGATCGCGCAGCACGGAGGTCGAGCCACTTCCAGTGTTTCCAAGAGCACCGACTACGTGGTCGCCGGCGAAAAGGCCGGCAGCAAGCTGGAGAAGGCGCAATCGCTGGGTGTACCCGTGCTCAGCGAGAAGGATTTCGAGAAGTTGATCGCATAGGCCGACCTGGTTGGCATCACCATTCTGCTGCCAACCTGCCGGGATCTGTGTCCTGGCTTCATCGGAACGGCCCTCCGTTGGAAACAGTTGGCTTCTTGCGCCCCGCCGGTCTACAATGACGCCGTTTGCCGGATCGCCCGCGAGCGTTCGCCGCGGAAATCCCTTTCGATCGCGCCTCTCCGACACGTTATCTCCTTTCTAAGCGGAGGTTTGTCGGCCCATGCCTTCGTTCTGCCAGAGCGGCCAATGGTTGGTCGTCGCGGCGCTGCATGCAACCGTCGTTGGGTGTGGCGCCTCGGGCGGCCCGGCGCGCGTCGCCGTCCGCGGCGAAGTCGACGTGGGCGGCCGTGAGGCGCCCGACGGAACCATCAGCTTCTTGCCGCTGAACGCTGGGGGCGGCCCGGCGGCCACGACCTCGGTCAAGGCTGGTCGTTTTCAATTCGACGGCAAGCACGGGCCGTCGCCGGGCCGTCATCGCGTGCTGGTTGTCTCCGCCGCGTCGAGCAAGCAACAGCGATTCGGAGCCGACGGGGCTGCCGCCGTAGGTTCAGAACAAGGCGCATCGCCTCAGGAGCGATGGCAAACCGAGGTCGACGTGCCCAATGAAACGTCTTGCGAACTGCCCATTCACTTGAAGTAGGACGCCCGCCATGCCAAGGCCCGTACGTCGATTCGGTTTCACCCTGGTCGAGTTGCTGGTGACGATGGCGATTATCGGTCTCCTCGCGGCGATGCTGTTGCCCGCGGTGCAGGCGGCCAGAGAAACCGCGCGGCGGACGCAATGCGAAAACAACCTCAAGCAAATCGGTATCGCCTTGCTGGGATACCACGAGACAAAGCAAAGGTTTCCTATTGGCAACGTCTACATCACCAACTGGACGTTTCAGACGGCGCTGCTGCCGTTGCTCGAGCAGGAAAACCTCTACCAGCAAGCCGATTTCGGCTATTACGACTGCTTCACGTACAATCAGGCAAAGGGCGGTCTGGGGATGATTTCGGTGAATCTGCCGGCCGTGCAGTGCCCCAGCGAGCCGCGAATGGGGCAAAAATGGTCGAGCCCGTCCTGGGGCACTTACGCCAATGGCAACTATTTCGGCGTGATGGGAACGACGATCACGACCAACGACGGCATGCTTTACAGCAATCTGTCGGTGCCGGTGGCGGATGTGTTGGACGGCACCAGCCAGACGCTGTTCGTGGGCGAACGGGGGATGATCGGCGATTTGCTGCTGGGATGGTGGGCCTGCGGCAGCGGATTCAACAAGCTCGGCGACTCAGACAATCTACTGTCCACCGAATTTGGCTTTACCGAAGGGAGCGACGACAGCGCGCATTTACAGCATTTCTGGAGCTACCATCCCGGCGGCGGTGGCTTTCTGTTCGTTGACGGAAGCGTGCACTTCCTCACTTACAATATCGACAACAGCACCTTCCAACGCCTCGCCACGCGTAAGGGCGGCGAAAAAGCGGGTGACTTTTGACCTTTGATCGAACCTGGCGTGAAACCCATCACGCCCCGTCACGGCGTGTCGGGGGCTAGTTTGCCCAGGCCCTCACTTCTTTTCCACGCCGAGCTCATCGAGCTTCTTGGCAATGTCCTTGGCGTGTTCGGCCACCTTGACCTCCTTGTCGATGTAGAGGATCTTGCCATCCTTGCCGATGTAGAAGGTCCAGCGCTGTGCCACACCGCGTTGCGGATTGATCAGGCCGTACTCCTGGGCCACTTTCTTGTCGGGATCGCTAAGGATCGGGTAGTCGAGGGAGAGCGATTCCGCGAACTTCTTGTTTTCTTCTGGCGTATCCACGCTGGCCGTGAAGTAGGCGACCTGGTATTTGCGCACTTCCTTGCCGTCCTCGCGCATCGACGCGCACTCCTTGGTGCAGCCGGGCGTAAACGCTTTGGGGAACCACGCGACGACGACGGCCTTCTTTCCCTTGAAGTCGTCGAGCGAATAGGTCTTGCCGTCACTTCCCGGCATCGTGAAGGCGGGCGCTTCGTCGCCCACCTTAAGCTCCGCGGCGCTCAGTGACGTAACACAGGCAAACGATAGGCTGGCCAGCAAGCAAAGAGATCTTCTCATGGTTGAGTTCCCCCGTGAAAGTAGACGCGTTCGGCAATCAGGCTAGCACGCCGGGCGTGAGTCGTCCACTAATGGCGCGCCGCGGGACGACCGCGCCGATCAACGCCGCGACTGGCCACCTGGCGTCCGTCGTCGCTCGGTAGTGTCCTCAATCGGCAGGTGGCGGCGGACGGCGGCGGTATGGTAAACTAAAGCATCGACCTTCCCCTTGCCGACCGAATTTCGGTCTCCCGCCCGTCAAGAAAACATCCGATGCCGATGCGAGCTTGCTGCCTTCTTCTGACCGGCATATTCCTCGTGGCTTGTACCAGCGCCGAGGCGGCGCTACCGGCCGATTTTCAACGCGACGTCCAGCCGATTCTGGCTGAACACTGCGCCCAATGTCACGGGGTGGATGCCGCGGAGCGCAAGAGCGGCCTGCGGCTCGACGTGCGCGACGGCGCGCTGAAGGGGGGCGATTCGGCAGCGCCGGCCATCGTACCCGGCCAGCCGGAGCAAGGGGAGCTGGTGCGCCGCATCACATCGGCCGATCCTGACGAAGTCATGCCGCCCCCCAGCTACAACAAGCCGCTCTCGGTGGGCGAAGTCGACACGCTCAAGCGGTGGATCGCGGAAGGCGCCAATTACGAATCTCATTGGGCCTTCACACCTCCCAAAAAGGCCGATCTGCCCGACGTGGGGGCGAACAATCCGGTCGATGCTTTTGTTGTCGCGCGCTTGAAAGAACGTGGCCTGGCGCTCTCGCCGCAGGCGACGCCTGCGGCGTTGGGTCGTCGGGTCTATCTCGATTTGATCGGTCTGCCCCCCTCGCCGCGAGAATTGGCCGCGTTCGAGCAGGAGCCCTTTGAGGCCGCCGTCGATGGCCTGCTCGCCAGCGAGCGGTTCGGCGAAAAGTGGGCTCGCCAATGGCTCGATGTAGCCAGGTACTCCGATACCAACGGCTACGAAAAGGACATGCCCCGCCAGCAGTGGAAGTGGCGCGACTGGGTGGTCGACGCCCTGAACCGCGATCTCTCCTACGATCAGTTTCTCGTCCAGCAGCTTGCCGGTGACATGCTTCCCGGCGCGACGCAAGACCAGATCATCGCCACGGGTTTCCTGCGCAACAGCATGATCAATGAGGAGGGGGCGATCGTCCCCGAACAGTTCCGGATGGTGGAAATGTTCGACCGGATGGACTGTCTCGGCAAAGCCGTCCTCGGCCTGACCACCCAGTGCGCCCAGTGCCATTCGCACAAGTTCGATCCGCTCACGCAGGAAGAGTATTATGGGATGTTCGCCTTCCTGAACTCGTCCTATGAAGCCCAGTCGTGGGTCTATACGCCAGAGCAAGAGCAGCAGATCGCGGACATCCGCCGTCGAATTCAGGATGCCGAAGAGCGCCTGCGACACGAGCGGCCCCAGTGGCGCGACGAGTTGGCTGCTTGGGAGCAAGCCCTTCTTCAAGGGCAGCCAGCCTGGGAACCGCTGGTGGCGACCCAACTGGAGACGATCAGTGGCCTGAACCACCCCACGCAGGAAGCCGGCCTATCGATCTTGATGAAAGGGCACGTCAGCAACGACGTGTTCATGATCTCGGCTCCCGCGCTGGCGGGCGTCACGGGCCTTCGCCTCGAAGCGCTCAACCACCGCGACTTGCCCTTTAACGGGCCGGGCCGCAGCTCCTTGGGCACTTGGGGAATCAACGAACTCGAAGTATTTGTCAAGAAGCCGGACGGTCAAGACTGGGAGAAGATCAAGCTTGTCAATGCCACGGCCGACTTCTCGGAGGCCGACAAGAAGTACGACGACGGCAAGAGGGCCGCGGGCCCGGTCGCCTATCTGATCGACGGCAAGGACGAGACGACCTGGGCGGCGGACCGGGGCGTAGGCCGGCGCAATCAGCCGTCGGTGGCCGTCGTGCAGTTCGAGGAGCCGCTCGAGCTCCCGGCGGGAACGCAACTGAAGTTGGTCTGGCGTCTGACCGACATGCTGGGATGCTGTCGGTTCAGCATCACCCGGCAGCCGGCTCCCCAGGCGCCGCCGGTAAGCCATGCCACCATTCTGGCACTAGCGACTGGCGCAGCAGAGCGGACGCCAGAGCAGAACGCGACGATTTTCGCCGCCTGGCGTGGCGGTCTGGCCGAAGCCAAGCCGGTGAACGACGAGATCGACGCGCTCTGGAACACGTTTCCACAGGCGCCGACGTCGATTCTTCACATGGCCGAGCAGGAACCGGCCAAGTGCCGAAAAACCTCATTGCTTGACCGCGGCAACTGGGACCAGCCGTTGCGCGTCGTCGAGCCGCACACGCCGGCGGCCTTTCATACCTTCCCCAGCGATGTCCCACGAGACCGGCTCGGTTTTGCCCGCTGGCTGGCCGACGCTCGCTCGCCGCTGACGGCCCGGGTAGCTGTGAATCGCGTCTGGCAGGCCGTCTTCGGCATGGGGCTGGTGGAAACTTCCGAGGATTTTGGCACGCGTGCTCCGGTCCCAGAGTATCGCGAACTTCTCGATTGGCTAGCGGTCGATTTCATGGAGCACGGCTGGAGCCAGAAGCATTTGATTCGCACGATCGTCACCAGTGCCGTCTACCGGCAAACGTCGCACGCGTCGCCCGAGTTGCTCGAGCGCGATCCGCGCAACGTCTGGCTAGCCCGGGGCCCGCGTTTCCGGGCCGACGCCGAGGTGGTGCGGGATGTCGCGCTCGCCGTTTCGGGCCTGATCACGCACAAGCTGGGCGGTCCGAGCGTCATCCCGCCAGTGCCGCAAAACGTGCTCGACTACAACTTCACCTATCCTGCCTACTGGGCGCCGGCGGAGGGTGCCGAGCGCTATCGGCGGACCTTGTACGGATTCCGCAAGCGCTCGATGCCCGATCCGGTGATGTCGAACTTCGACGCTCCGAACGCCGATTTCGCGTGTGCTCGCCGCGTCCGCTCGAATACGCCGCTGGCGTCGCTGACGGCGCTGAATGAGCCGATCTTCGTCGAGGCGGCCCGCGCCCTGGCCCTGCGCATCTTGCGTGAAGGGGGAACCGACGACGCCCAGCGGGCTGACTACGCGTTTTGCCTCTGCACTTCACGGCCGCCGAACCCCTCCGAGCGCGAGGCGATCCTCAACCTTCTCCAGTCGCGCCGCCAGAAGCTGGCCGAAGGATGGCTGAATCCTCGCGACATCGCCACGGGCGATCCGGCTCGGTTGCCGGAGTTGCCTGCGGGCACGACGCCGCAAGACGCAGCCGCGTGGACCCTCGCGGCCCGCGTGCTCTTGAATCTGGACGAAACGATCTCCAAAAGATAATCCATGAACCTTGCCCAGCAACTGCATCAGGAACGAGCCAAGTACCTCAGCCGCCGTTGGTTCTTGCGCGACTGCGGCATCGGCCTGGCCGGCATCGCCGCCCACTCGCTGCTTGCCCCCGAAGGCCGCGCGAACACCTCGGCTGCCGACAACCCCCTCGCCCCGCGGCCGCCTCACTTTCCGGCGAAGGCGAAACGCGTGATTTACATGTTCCAGGCCGGAGCGCCGAGCCATTTGGAGCTTTTTGATAATAAACCGGAACTGGCCAAACACGACGGCCAGCTTCCCCCGCCCGATCTCTTGAAAGGCTATCGGGCCGCCTTCATCAATCCCAACTCGGCCTTGCTCGGTCCGAAATTCAAGTTCGCCCGCCACGGAAAGTGCGGCATGGAGCTGAGCGAAGTCCTGCCGCACACGGCCAAGATCGTCGACGATCTGTGCCTGGTTCGCACGGTGCGGACCGAGGCCGTCAACCACGCTCCCGCGCAGATCATGATGAACTCCGGATCGCAGCAGTTCGGCCGGCCCAGCTTCGGTTCCTGGACCTTATATGGCCTGGGCAGCGAATCGGCCGACCTGCCTGGTTTCGTCGTTCTCACCAGCGCCAAAGGCACCAGTGGCGGAGCGAGCAATTACGGCTGCGGCTTTTTGCCGACCGTGTTTGGCGGAACGCCGTTTCGCAGCGCCGGCGACCCGGTGCTGTATCTATCGAATCCCCCCGGTATCGACCAGGAAACGCAGCGCGCCTCGCTCGATGCGTTGAAGCGCCTGAACGAGCAGTCGTTGGAATCGGATTTTGAGCCCGAGACCGCCGCCCGCATCCAGAGCTACGAGATGGCCTATCGGCTGCAGACGAGCGCACCCGAGCTAATGGATCTTAGCCAGGAGACCAGGGAGACGCTGGACCGCTACGGCGTCAAATCTCCGAAGGACGCCAGCTACGCCCGCAACTGTCTTTTGGCACGGCGGCTCATCGAGCGGGGTGTCCGTTTTGTTCAGCTCTTCCACGAGGTCTGGGATCAACATGGCAACTTGACCAATGGAGTCAAGCAGAACGCGCTCGACACCGACCAGGCCAGCGCTGCACTGGTGAGCGACCTGAAGGACCGCGGATTGCTCGACGAAACGCTCATCATCTGGGGAGGCGAATTCGGGCGAACGCCGATGGTGCAAGGCGGCAACGACGGCCGCGACCATCACAACCGCTGTTTCAGCGTCTGGATGGCTGGCGGAGGCATCAAGGCCGGTTACACGCACGGCGTGACCGACGACTTGGGGTTCAACGTGGCCGCCGACCCGGTCCACGTACACGATCTGCACGCCACGTTGTTGCACCAGTTGGGGTTTGACCACACGCGGCTCACGTTCCGCTTCCAGGGGCGTGACTACCGCCTGACCGACGTGCATGGGCGCGTCGTGCAAGAGCTTCTCGCCTAATGGTCCGGGCAAGCTGTGACGGGATCTTAGCGAGACAAGAGAGCGACGTGGGAAGGTCGCTCCACGAGGGGCGGTCGTCGTGGCCCACCACCCCTCGCGGGGTGCCGGGGCTACTTTGGCTCACGCTGAGGAATGCCAAATGGCCAAATCTGCCCTCGCTTGCTTGCTGATCATGGCTCTCGTTCCGAAACTTGTCGTGGCGGCCGAGGATGCCTCGGCCGTGCCGCTGATTTTCGATACCGACGTCGGCAACGACATCGACGACGCTCTGGCGCTGGGGGTGATTCATGCACTGCAGAGTCGGAGCGAATGCCGGCTCTTGGCTGTCACGATCAACAAAGACGAGCCTTCGTGCGCACCCTTCGTTGACCTGGTCAACACGTTCTACGGGCGGCCGGGTATCCCCATCGGCGCGGTGCGCGGCGGCAAGACTCCCGAGCCCAGCCGCTACACGGGCCCCGTCGCAGAAGCCCGCGACAACGGTCGGCCGCTCTACCCGCGCGATCTGGCCAGCGGCCATGATGCGCCCGACGCCGTGCAGCTTCTGCGCGAAACGCTGGCCGGGCAGCCGGACGGGAGCGTCGTCATCGTCGCCGTTGGCTTTTCGACGAACCTGGCCCGGCTTCTGGACAGCCCGGCTGACGAGCAGGTCAAGCAGAGCGGCCGTGAATTGGTCGCCGGCAAGTGCCGGCTGCTTTCGATGATGGCCGGCCAATTCGGCGGCGACGAGCGGCGCCCGGAATACAACGTACTGACGGACTTGCCTGCGGCTAGGGCCGTCTTTGCCCGTTGGCCGACGCCCATCGTCGCGAGTGGATTTGAGATTGGCGAAGCCGTTCTTTTTCCAGGTCGGAGCATCGAATCGGACTTCAACTATGTCGACCACCATCCCCTCCCAGACGCGTATCGCGCCTACGACCGCATGCCCTACGACCGACCCACCTGGGACCTGACGAGCGTGCTCTACGCCGTGCGGCCCGAGCGCGGTTATTTTGGGCTTTCGCAGCCGGGGAAGATTGAAGTCGACGACAAAGGGATGACCAGCTTCCGCCCCCAACCGACGGGCAAGCATCGCTATCTCTCGGTCGATCGTCAGCAGATCGAGCGGACGCGTGAGGCGCTTGTCCTGTTGGCCAGCCAGCCGCCCGAGAAGAAGTAATCGACTGTCGCGCGGGGCGTCGTTAGCTCGGTTCGCTGCTCGCTCGGATCGTTTGCGCCGCTGCCAGCGCGATCGTGATGATGGGAATCACGAGATAAGCGCCGGCGATGTCCCACAGATACTGGCGAATCGGCATCTGAATCGGCCCCCAGCCGAACATAATCAGATCAAGCAGCCAGTTGGCCACTGTCCACGTAGCGCCTATCCGGACCGCCCGCATCAGGTGATCGCCGCTCTTCGAGCGGAGATAGATCACGCCGAGCAAGGCGGTGTTTGCCGTCAAAGTCAACGACATCACCTCTTCAAAAAGCGGTCGGTGCACTTCCTTGAGGGGAAAGATGCAGACGGACACTGCGAAGGGGGCGAACCAGGCCAGGAAGGCAAAGCCGGCTTCGCGCACCAGGGGCTTCATTTCAGGCGTCCCCCGTCTCAACAAGGATCTGAATCTCCGTAAGATAGTTCTCGGGATTCCCCTTGAAAATCATTCCCGGCCCTTTGAGGTAGACCTCGCGACTCGGCGAGAGGGCCTTGTACTTGTGGTCGTTGATGTACTTGAAAACTTGGGCGTAGGAGTGGCCAAGCTGATCATAGGGGCCACGATGCACGAGCGACACGCATCGGCCGCCCGGTAGCTCGCGGACGTCGATTCCTGCCGCTTCAAGGGTTCTGCGAACCGGCATGCAGGCCTCGAAGTCGGCGTCGTCTTCCCGGTACTCGCAGTCATAGTGAAGCATCATGGCGCTGCCGCAGATGTGTCGCCCCAGGCTTCGGCCCAGGCGACCGAAGAGCGGCCCGCAGTCGCTATACCGGCCCCGCGTGCGAATGCCGCCCACGAGGCACGGCGTGAGAACCTTTTCTTGAACTTCGTTGGCGGTGCTTGCCATGTTACGTGCCTTCCTTTCTTCAACGATGAACTGGTCCAAGGATTTTGCCGCTTTGCGAAGCCCTTTGATCCGTTCTTTCACGATCGATTGCTGCCGTAACAGAACGGCGAGAAGGTCCTCATCGCGGCTTGAATCGAGGATCTGCCCGATGTCGCTCAGGGAAAATTCCAGGTTCCGCAGATAGACGATCGCCCGTGCGGTCTCGACGTGACGCTGATCGTAGTACCGGTAACCCGTATCCGGATCGACGTAGCTGGGAACCAGCAGCCCCTGCTCGTGATAGAACCGCAACGTTTTCACCGGCAGTTGCGTCAGTTTTGATAGCTCGCCGATGGTGAACATGCTGGGGCCGCTCTCGGTTGGAACGGTGCCTATCTTACGGCCTCCAGTAACGGGAGAGTCAAGGAGAAAAGTAACTTCGACGCTCAGACGGGGAGGGGGCCGTCGTTTTGCGACTAAGTCTCCCGAAGTTCGCTCCCGCGAAAGACGTGAGGCGGCTAGGCTTCCAAAAACAAAGCCGGGTCCCGTCGCGGAGTGCTGCGGCTACTCTACGGCATCCGTATGCTGAGCGCTGCGGCCGCGATCAAAAGGCCGACGACGTTGACGGCGACGATCAGCAACCCGACGCCGTACAACGTCTGCGTACCCTCGTCGAAACGCACGGATAGGCCCCGCCATCGCGACAGCCGGCTGGCAACCACACCGCAAACCCATGACCAGTGCAGCATCAGGTGCACCAGCACGCCGAGCGCGAAGGCGCACAGCAGCGCGAATTGAAAGGCCGACCAGTCGTCGAACCCGTGTCCCCAAAGTCGCCAGCCGGCGGCGGCGGTGCCGGCTGGAAAGACGAACCGCAGCACGACCGAGGTCCAGGCGATCGCCAGAAATACCAACAGGAGTGCCGTATCGAGCAGGAAGTTGATCGTCGTCCGCGATAGGTCCAGCGACGGACGTTTTGCCGCCTTCGATAGTGGAGCCTTGAGGCTAGCCGGTCGTCGCTCGAGAACGGGTGTCACAGTAGGATTTCCTTTCACTTCGTTTCCCCATGCAAACGGTACGCCACCTAAGTGCAGGAGATCACCAGCCGCTGTGCCAATGCCAATATCCGCGCTGCCGCCGTGACATTCGAAACGGTTCCGTCTGTGAGATCCGCTACCGTGCTCCTGTGGCTTCGGCGCCGAAGCGCGCCCGTTGCGACCTCTCTGTGCGATATCGCTCGTTTCTCCGGCGTCGTACACGTCCCTTCGTCGTAGGATAATTCCGGACAAAACGTCGTTGTCGCGAGAAATAAGCTTCCTTTGAACGAGGCCGCGTGTTTCGCTCGTTTCGGTACACGCCGTGCTTCTCCCACCGCCTCAATCGAGTAGCGATTTTAGAAACAATCGAAGGCTCGGCGAGCCAAGAGTCGGCAGGCGGCCGAGACATGCCCGCCGATAAAGTCGGCTACGGATGACCGCTTGTCGGATGGAGAAATCAGGGTGACGATACGCCCGCTTGCCAGTGCGTTTGTGTTGACTGTCGCGATGTGCCTCGGATGTCAACGCACGGTCGAATTGAAGTTTGTTTCGAGCAAAGAGGTGCTCGACCTGTCTGACTCGCTCCAGCAGCGCGTGCGCGACATTCTCGAAAAGGAGTGTGGCACGCCGTCCCGGCCGAAGCTGCTGGGAAATGAATCGGCCGACGTCGTCCGTCTGCGGCGCGGGGCCGCCATGTATCAACAGCGCTGTGCCGCTTGCCATGGCGTCACGGGTGACGGCAATGGCGCGGCCGCGGAACACCTTTACCCCAAGCCGCGCGACTATCGCCGCGGCATCTTCAAATTCACCTCGACCCCCTATGGCGCCAAGCCCCGGCGCGAGGATCTGCGCCGCACGATCCGCCACGGGGCCAAAGGGACCTCAATGCCCTCGTTCGCACAGTTGGCCGACGACGATTTGGAGGTGGTGCTCGACTACGTGCTCGTGCTGACGCACCGCGGTGAACTGGAGCTGCAGCTCGCGATCGAAGGAGCCAACGAAGACGAAGTGTCCGACGAGGCGATCGAGCAGGCGATTGGGCTGATAGCGGATCAATGGAAGTTGGCGAAAGAGCAGGTGGTTTGGCCGCTCACCAAAATGCCCCAATACAGCGATGAGTCCGTCGAACTGGGCAAAAAGGCGTTTCTGACGGAGGAGGCCGGCTGCTTCAAGTGTCACGGCCCCGACGGGCGAGGGCATACGACCGACAACGCCCAGGGATTTAACGACGTTTGGGGTTTTAAGACCCGCGCCGCCGACTTGACCGCCGGCATGTTCCATGGCGGCAACCGCCCGGAAGACATTTATCGCCGCATCTTCTCGGGGATCAACGGCACGCCCATGCCGTCGTTCGAGACCAAGCTCTCGAGCCAGCCCGAAACATTTTGGCACCTGGTTCACTACGTCCAATACATCTCCTCTGCTCGTCGACGAGAGGTGATGGCCGGGCATGCCCAGCGCCTGGGGACAGCCGCGAGCGACAGCGGCCAGGCGACCGAGACAAAAGCCACAACTGACGAGGCGCCCGCCCAATGACCACGATGGACCGCGAAAGCAAGCTTCGACATCTTGCCGACATGGAACAGGAGGTACAGCAGCTCAAGGCTGAGCTGGCTTCCGAGACGGCGCCGGCCCGTTGGCGCCCGACAGGATATTACGCAGCCTATTACGCCACGACGGGCTTTTTGCTCGGCATGTTCGGGGCGGCCACGAGCCTCTTGGCTAACGTCATCGGATCGCTTGTCTGGAGCAGCCTTAAGGGCGAGCCGCAAAACCCGTTGCGTCTAATCCAGGTTTATCTGACCTTTCCGCTCGGCGAGGCTGCGCTGAAAATCGACACCGGCATCACGCTGGCGATCGGCTGCTGCCTGTATTTGGGCACCGGCATGCTCTACGGCATGATCTTTCAACTTGCGCTGACGCGCTTTACCCCCCACGCCACGTTTGGCGGGCGGATGCTCGTGGTCACGGCCCTTTCGCTGGCCGTGTGGCTGATCAACTTCTACGGCATTCTCTCATGGCTGCAACCGCTGCTGTTCGGCGGAAACTGGATCGTCGAGCAGGTGCCGTGGTGGGTGGCAGCGATCACACACCTTGTGTTCGGCTGGACCATGGTCGTGGTCTATCCGTGGGGACTCTACATTCCTTATCAACCGCAAACGGAGAAGTCATGAAGGAGGCGACCGTAGCGGGCGAACTGCCGCGCCACGAGGACCTGGTCGACGAGCGGCTGGTGCGTTGGCACTTTCTCGCGGCCCTGACATACCTGGCGATTTCGCTGGTGGGCGGACTGCTGATGGCGCTGCAGCTCATCCATTGGAACCCGCTGCGCGGCATCGAGTTGCTTTCGCCGGGCCGCTGGCGAATGATCCACACGAATGCCGTCGCCTACGGCTTCCTGGCCAACGCCTTCCTCGGCGCCCTGTACTGGTCAGTGCCGCGTCTGACGCTTAAGCCGGTTTACAACCGGAGTCTTTCGTACTTTATTTTTGCGGCCTGGCAGGCGGTGGTCTTATCGACCGCCATCGGAATTCTGTTCGGGCAGGCTCAAGGCATCGAATGGGGAGAGACGCCGGTCTGGGTTGACCCGGTGGCCTTGCTGGGTCTGTTGCTCGTCGCCGTCAATTTCATGGCGCCGATCACGCGAGCCCAGGGGCCGCTGTACGTGACGCTCTGGTATTTCATGGCGGCCTTCGTGTGGACGTTCCTGACCTACGCGATGGGGAACTTTGTGCCGCAGTACGTTGCGGCAGGCACAAGCGGCGGAGCGGTCGCGGGACTCTTCATTCACGACCTGGTCGGCCTGTTCGTCACTCCGCTCGGCTGGGGGCTGATGTATTACTTCGTGCCGGTCATCCTCCGCAAGCCGGTCTGGAGCCACGGCCTGTCGCTCGTCGGGTTCTGGGGCCTGGCCTTCTTCTATCCGCTCAACGGCATTCATCACTTCCTTTACACGCCGATCCCGATGTTCCTGCAGTACGGGGCGGTGATCGCCACGGTAGCCGTGGAAATGGTGGTGACGACCGTGATTGTCAACTTCTTCGGCACGCTGGTGGGATCGGGCCGCCAGGTGATCACGAACTTGCCGATCCGCTGGTTCTACACCGGCATGGTGCTCTACTTCATCACTTGCTTGCAGTGCGCTTTGCAGGTGACGCTGACGTTCCAGGCCCTGATTCACTTCACAGACTGGGTTGTCGGGCATGCCCACCTGGTGATGTTCGGCGTCTTCAGCCTGTGGCTGTTCGGCATCATGACCTACCTCTTTCCGCGCTTGCTGCGCCGCGAGTGGTACAGCCAGCGGCTTTGCGAATGGCACTTCTGGTTTTCGGCCGCGGGCATTGTGCTGATGTTCAGCGACCTGACGCTAGCGGGCATTTTTCAAGGGTACTACTGGTCGTCGCTCCAGCCGTGGGACGTTTCGGTCGACGGCTCGCAGCCGTTCTGGATCATCCGCCTCTTCGCGGGGTTGGGCATCGTCTTCGGCCAGCTCTGCTTCTTTTACAACATTTACTGCACCTATCGGCTTGGCCCTCGGCCCGACATTCAGCCGGAGGTCATATCGCCCGCGGTAGCGCATGAGAAGGATGGCATTGCGGCCGGGGCGGAAGCAGGGACCGCGTGACGCAATCCTGCGGCACGCGGGCGACAGCAGAAACGTAGAAGGTCATTTATGTTTGAGAACAAAGCTGGCGTGTTACTGATGGGCGGATTGGGCTTTTTCGCCTTCGCCTTCCTGTCCAACGCGGTGGTGCCGATCCTGATGTATCGGAACCTGCCGGAGCAAACGGCCGAAGAAGTAGTGAACGCGAACCTGCTCTACGAGTTCGAGGACTTGAGCCGCCGATTTCCGGAAGCTTTCCAAAGGCATTACGGCGAGCCTACGGCTGAAAAGGCCGCGCTAGCCCTGCGGCGCGGTCGCGACCTGTACGTGGGTGAGGGGTGCTGGCATTGCCATAGTCAGTTCGTCCGACCTGTCTCGAACGAGTCGCTGCGATTCGGGCCGGTGGCAAAGACCGAGGAATACCAGAACGAGCTGCAGCGGCCGGTGATGTTCGGCACCCGGCGCGTCGGTCCCGACCTGAGCCGCGAAGGGGGGCGGCGATCGAATGACTGGCAGGCGGTCCACCTGTTTCAACCCAAGATGCTTTCCACCGGCTCGCCGATGCCCGAGTATCCCTGGTTCTTCGATGGCGATCCGAGCAAGCCGAACGAAAGAGGCCTTGCCGTGCTGACTTACATCCAATGGCTCGGAAGCTGGCTGGAGAGTTATCCGTATTACGAGAGTTATCAACCGATCGAAGACCAGGAGGCGGCGCCATGAGCAAGTCGCGCGTTCGATGGAGCGAGCAGATCGGCCAGCCCGACGATGACGCTGCCGACATTCAGAAGCTTTCAGGCAACGGCCAGCCGGTGAATGGTCAACCGTCGAGCAACGGCCGACATCCCGCACGCAAATCGCGGCACCGCCTCGTCAGGACTTTTTTCGCGTTGCTGATTCTCTTGCCGTGCATGTACGGCTTTTGCACCAAGTTCTGGGAACTAGTCGTTATTTGTCGGGGCGACATGACGGGGGCGTTTGCCATCGCGCCAATCGTCAACTACTTGCTGGCCAGCGCAGGATTTTTGTTGTTGCTTGGTTGGGCCGCAATCAACGGCATGTTTCGCGACATTGAGCGGCCCAAGCAAACCATGATCGAGCACGAGCGCTGGCTGGACCGAACACTGGAATCAAAACCGGAGCACGCCCGACCACCAGTTAGGTAGCTCCGGTGCTCCGCGGCGGAGAGAGGCGGTCGCTCCGCGAGTGGCTCTCTCGTCGCGAAGTGCCGGGGCTATTCTCAAACCGAGGGCATACTCGCAAGCGTTCTGTTTGGTTATCCGAAAAAAAGCTTCTATGAATGATTCAATCGACACGATCACGGCCCGCGACGAAGACCAGTACCACAGCTACGTCGGTAACCGCATTCCCTGGTATGTGCGGCTGGTGTGGGTCGGCTTCTGGTGTTTCGCCGTGTACTACACGGTCCGGTATCTTTTTCCCGATCTGCAGACGGAACTGATCACGCCGCCGTGACTCTTCACGACGAAATCGAGCGCGCCTGCCAATATTGCGGTCTGCCTGTGGCCAGATCGTGGTGGCGATGGCGCGACGACCGGCCGGAGGAGCCGGTCTATTGTTGTTACGGCTGCCGCGTGGCCTCCGAGATCGCCGGGCAGGCAGACCAGCGCGGGGAATCGAATTGGCTCCTGGCCCGGCTTGGGCTGTCGATTTTTCTCACCATCAACGTCGTCATGTTCACCATGGCGCTGTGGACGCAAGACGTTTACGAGCCGCAGCCCGATGCTGCGACTGCGTTTGCAGTATCACTCGACGGCCTCTTCCGGTATCTGGCGCTCCTTCTGTCGTTGCCCGTAGTGTGGCTGCTTGGCGCGCCTTTGGCTCGGGGCGCCTGGCAGAGCATCCGTTCGGGTGTGCCCTCGACCGACCCGCTGCTTGTCGTCGGCGTGGCGGCCAGCTACGTCTATTCGGCCTTCTCGGTCTTCCGCGGCCAGGGACAGGTCTATTTTGAGGTCGGTTGCGTCGTCCTCGTGATGGTTACGCTGGGGCGCTGGCTGGAGGCTACCGGAAAGCTCCGCGCGACGGAAGCCCTTGACGCACTCGAGAAACTGCTGCCGGCCGAAGTTCGGGTGATCCGGCCCGACGGCGAACAACTGGTTCCCCTTGATGAGTTGCAGGCCGGCGACCGAGTACGTGTGCTTGCGGGTGAGCGGTTCGCCGCCGATGGCCGGATCGTGCGCGGCCGGGCCGCCATCGACGAACAGGTTTTCACTGGCGAGAGCCGCCCCTCGATCAAGGAGCCGTCCGACGCGGTGCTCAGCGGCACTCTCAATCTCGACGGGGAACTTATCGTCGACGTCACGGCGACGGCCGCCGCCGGCGCCCTGCGGCGCCTGATAGAGGCGGTTCACGAGGCGCGCGCCACCAAGGGCAAATATCAGCGGCTGGCCGATCGCCTCTCGCACTATTTCTTGCCCGGCGTGGCGACAATCGCGCTGGCGAGCGGCCTCTGGCACGGTGTGGTCGACGGGTTCGAGACGGGGGTCTTGTCGGGGCTCGCGGTGATCCTGATCGCCTGCCCGTGCGCCTTGGCACTGGCCACGCCGCTTGCCGTTTGGACCGCGGTCGGCCGAGCCGCCCGTAGCCAGGTCTTGTTCAGGCACGGCGAGGCCCTGGAGCAACTTGCGGGAGTCGGCGCGGTGGCGTTCGACAAGACGGGCACGCTGACGACGGGCACAAGCCAGGTGAGGAGCTTTTCCGCCGATGACCTGACGCCACGCCAGTCGGTGTTGAACGCAGCCGCATCCTTGGCGGCCACTTCAACGCACAGCCTGTCGGCAGCCATCGCCCAGTTCACGGGGCTGGCCGAGTTGGCGGCGCTGTGCCCAGCGGCAGCATCGGAATGCTCGGAGGCGCGAACGCTCCCCGGCCGCGGAGTTTCGGCCCGGACGCCGGCTTGCGAATCGACTGTCTATCTGGGGAGCCTCCGACTGATGGAAGAGAGTGACTTGGCAGTGGATGTACCGTTGCAGCGGTCTCTAAGGAGGTTCGACGAGGGGGGCCACCCGGTCGTTTGCATCGGCTGGCAGGGGCGAGTCCGTGGCGTGTTCGCCTTCGACGAACAGCTTCGTCCCGAAGCAAACGAAGCGATCGCTTCATGTCGAAAGCTGGGGCTTGAGGTTTCGGTGTTATCGGGCGACGCCAGCGCCTGCGCCGAACGGCTGGCAGCGACGCTCGCCGTGCCGGTCGAAGCCGGCCTCCTGCCGGCGGAGAAGGTGAGGTCGATTGGGCGTTTACACAAGGACTGCCGTGGCGTGGCAATGGTGGGCGATGGTATCAACGACGCCCCCGCTCTGGCCGCTGCCGACGTGGGCATCGCGTTGGGCTGCGGTGCCGACGTTTCTCGGCAATCGGCCGATGTCTGCCTGCTGACAAACGATCTCAGCCGCGTCCCCTGGGCGGTCGGTCTGGCACGTGCAACCGTGAGTATCATCCGGCAGAACCTGTTCTGGGCCTTCTCGTACAACGTGCTGGGCATCGGCCTTGCCGCCAGCGGACGCCTGAGCCCGGTCTGGGCGGCAGCGGCGATGGTGGCAAGCAGCGTGCTGGTGATCGGTAATTCACTAAGGCTGTCGTCATGGAACTCTTGATGGTCTTTGTCGGCGGCTTGCTCGGTTCGTCGCACTGCGTCGGCATGTGCGGTGGATTCGTGGTGTCGCTGGGGGCCGCCTCTCCAAGCTGGCGTCTCAATCTCTTGCGGCAGTTGACCTACAGCCTCGGCCGCGTCTTCACCTATGCTTCCGCCGGGGCGATGGCCGGCTACGGGGGCTGGCGGCTTACTCGTTCGCTCCCGCCGCTTGTCCACGTGCAGTCATGGCTGGCCGTGCTGGCCGGGGTTCTGCTGGTGATTCAAGGACTGCTCGCCAGTGGGTTGTGGCGAAGGCTTTTATCGCCCAGGCAGCGTCCGTGTCTCACGGCCGGGCTTTTTGCCCGTTTCCTATCCGGCCGGTTTCACTCCCCCTGGGCCCTGGCGAACGTCTTTCTCGCCGGCAGCCTGAACGGCCTCTTGCCCTGCGGACTCGTCTACGCTTATCTCGCGTTGGCGACGAGCACCGGGAACATGCTGGCCGGCTTCGTCCACATGGCCCTCTTCGGCCTGGGGACGTTGCCGATCATGGTGCTGACGGGGTGCGGCGGTGGTTTACTCAGCCTTGCCGGTCGTCGTCGGCTGCTCCATCTGGCTGCTTTCTGTGTGATTGCCACCGGCGGCATTTCGATCTGGCGAGGAGCCGCGTTTCTCTCCAGCGACGCTCAGATCGCCGCCGCGAAATGTCCTGCGTGTTCGGCTAGCGAGTGACGAACGAGGCCCCGGTCCCCTGTCACGCTGGGAGAGGGTTAGGGGGGTAGGGTGAGGGCAGGTTGCGTGACAAATCTGCCCGATCCGTCCCGCCGGAGGTGACCGACCGCGCCGTCTACAATTCTTGAGCGCGACCGCAAAGCGCGGCGCTATAATGCAATCGTCGATCATCCGTTTGAAATCGCATCCCCATGCTGCGGTCCACCAATCCGTACGCCTCGCCAAAGGCCGACAACGCCGATCGATCGCGAGAAGACCCGCAGGGCGGCGCCAAACGACTTTACTTCGGGTGGCTGGCGGTCTTCGCGCTCAACCTGATCTTTCCGCTGCTTATGGCTTGGGGAATGACGGCGCCAGACGGTCGGATCGGCATGCTCCTGGCGATCATCGTCCTCCTGGCCTTGGGATTCTGGATCTGCGCAAGCGCACGACAAGTTGGATTTGCCCTGGTGGTGGGCGGAGTCGCGGTCGCCCTATCGCAGATCTTTCCGATCCTGCAGATGATGGCCGGAATCTTGGGTTTCGCGCTTACCAAGGCGATAGGAGCGGCACCCACACCGGATGGCATCGCACATGACGGCCTCCCCGACGTGGAAACCTTGGCCGCGGGATTTGTCATCACGATGACGACCGGCGGTCTACTGATCGCAGCCTCGACCTTAGCTGGCCTGATGATCCAGGCCGTGCTTTCTCTTCGCCGTTAGGAGAACACGGCAGCGTTAAAAGAGGCTCATCTGTCCCGACGCCGAACGCGGAGAGCGAAACTGCGAGCTATCGAGTTCAGGCAACCGGCCGTCGAGAGCGAACTTGCGTGCGAAGACCTTGAAATTGCGACCGATCTGATCGGCGTAGTCGCCGGCGCCGCGCTGCCTCAAGCCAAATTCGGGCTGATACAGGCTTCCCGCCCGAGTTGAACGAATAAGCGACTCGATCCGTTGAGATTTGTCGGGATAATTCTCACTCAGCCAGGCTTGAAACACGGGCACAACCGTAAGCGGCAGCCGGAGCAAGACATATCCCGCCGACTTTGCTCCCGCCTCCTGTGCGGCCTCGAGAATGGCGGGCATCTCGTGGTCTGTCAACCCAGGGATCACCGGCGCGACCATCACCCCCACCGGCACGCCCGCGTCGCTCAGAGTCTTGATCGCGGCCAGCTTCTTGACAGGCGGGCTGGTGCGAGGCTCCATCGTCCGGGCCAGTTCAGCGTCGAGCGTGGTGATGCTCAGGAAGGCGTGTACGAGTCGACGCTGCGCCATCGACGCCAGCAGGTCGAGATCGCGCGTGATCAGCGCGTTCTTGGTGATCAGGCCGACAGGCTGGTTGGCCTCGCTCATGACCTCAAGCAGTCCACGGGTCAGGCGAAACCGCCGCTCGGCCGGCTGGTAGCAATCGGTGACTCCCGAAAGTGTGATCACTTCGCCCCGCCAGGAAGGCTTGGCCAGTTCGTCGCGCAATAGTGCGGGTGCGTCGTGCTTCACGAGGATCTTTGTTTCGAAATCGAGTCCGGCGCTCAAGCCGAAGACCTCGTGCGTTGGTCGAGCGTAGCAGTAGGCGCAGCCGTGTTCGCAGCCGCGATAGGCGTTGATGCTGTAGCGGAAGGGGACGTCCGGGCTGTCGTTTTCAGCGATGATGCTGCGCGAGGCGTCGGCAAGGAATTGTGTGGGAATCTTGCACTCGCCGGACAGTTCTTCTTCAAACTCTCGGTCGTCGAACGTTTCTTCGACGTGCGTTGATAAAAAGCGGTTCGGCGGGTGGCGCTGGGCCGCTCGGCCAGTGATGTGGGGACCGGGTGACATGTACAAAATTATACATGCGCATTGTCGAAATCGCCAGCGATGTTCACCCCGTCGATGCGCGGCGAACAAGAATGGCGACGTGAGCCGACAACTACCGCGAACCGCCCCGGCCTTCTGCCCGGTGAGGCGATCGGTATGAGGGAGCGTAATCTGCGACTATGCCGACGCTCAGCCCAGAATCGCCTCGATTGGCTTCCCTTCGGCGATCTTGATGGGGCGGCCTTCCTCGGAAATGTTGTCGGTTGCCGAGTCGATTCCTAGGGCGGCGCAGAGCGTCGCGAGCACGTCCCCCACGTCGACCTTCCCCTCGACTACGGTCGTGCCGTCTGGGCTGGTGCGTCCATACGCCTGCCCTCCGTGCACGCCCCCTCCCGCAAAAACGCACGTCCAGGCGGCCGGGAAGTGATCCCGACCGGCGTTGGTGTTGATTTGCGGCGTGCGCCCGAACTCGCCCATCCAGAGGATCGTCGTGGTATCGAGCAAGCCCCTGTCGGCCAGTTCGGCCATGAGCGTGCCCCAGCCGGCGTCGAGCTCGCCCGAAAGATCTTGCACAAGGCGGAAGTTGTCCTGGTGCGTGTCCCAGCCGACGCCGCCGTTACCGAGCCCGCCCAGTGAAACCTCGACGAACGGCACGCCGCGCTCGATGAGCCGCCGGGCCATGAGGCAGCTCTGGCCGAAACGTCCGCTGCCGTATCGCTCGCGGGTCTTTTCCGGTTCTTCCTCGAGATCGAATGCCTTAGCGGCCTTGCTTTTCATCATCCGCACGGCTCGTTGGTAGACCGTTTGATGGGCGATGGCCGACGAGGTACGGTGCCGCGACACAAAGTCGTCCTGCAGCGATTGCCAGATGTCGAGCCGGCTGGCGGCCTGGGCCGCCGTCACCCCCGCCGGCGTCGCCAGATCGTCGACCCCCAGCCGCGCAAATCGCGGGCCCTGCCCCGATCCGGCCGCCTCTTCCCGTGCGCCCACCGTGAGGGGAGCGTAGCGAGGTCCGAGGAAGCCCGACCCGAAGGCGGCCGGGCTGAAAAATGAGTAAGGAGTGATGCTCACGTAGTTCGGAAGCTCCGCTTCCTCCGAGCCGAGCTCTTTTGCCAGCGAGGCGCCGATGCTTGGATACTTGATCGGTCCGCCCTGTTGGTGGCCGGTGCGCATCAGGTACGTGCCGCGGGCGTGGTCCCCTTCTTTCGTGCTGAGGCTGCGGACGATCGCCAAGTGCTCGGCCTGGCCGGCCAGCTTGGGCAAGTGCTCGCTGATGCCCAGCCCCGGGATGCTGGTGGCAATCTCCTTGTACGGCCCACCGTTGGCGTGCCGCGGCTTCATGTCGAAGGTGTCGGTTTGACTCGGTCCACCGGGCATCCAGAGCAGGATACACTGCCGGCGCCTCGCCGGATGTCGGGCCGCTTCCTCGGCGAACGCCGGCAGCCAGCCGCTGGCACTGACGCCCCACAACCCCAACCCGGTCGCCCTCAACAAGTCGCGCCGAGAAAGCATGACAAGGATCCTCCGCGAAGAAATGTCCGACGGTACGGAAGAGAAACCAGACAGTACGTCTTCCTTTTTACCGCGACAGACAGCCTGGCACAACTGGACGTTTTAACCTTTTGCCAGATTTCTTTTCCGACAGAATTCTCGCGCGCGTCGCGTTGTTCGGGAAGCCATCCGTATCTCACTTACCCGCTCGTGCCGGCAGGTTTGACTCCAGGTATCGCCAGTTCTTGATAAACGAAATCAGGTCGGCCATGTCCTGGATGGATATGGCCTTCTCTAGTCCTTCGGGCATCAGCGAAACACCGTTCGAGTGAATCTCCTCGACGTCGCTGCGGGCCAGAGAGAGGACTTTGCCCTCCGGCTGCTTGAGCGTGATCGAGGACACGGTTTCGGCCGAGATCACCCCCACGAGCGATTGCCCGTCGGCCGTTGTCACGGAATAGCTGACGTAGTTGTTGTCGATGGCCCGGTTCGGTTCGAGTATGTCGAGAAGAAGCTGCTCCTGAGTCTTGGTCCGCGCGTCGGCGATGCTGGGCGCCACGTCGACGCCGAGCGAGCCGATGCGATGACACGTGGCACAGTTCTTTGAAAAGACCTCACGGCCGTGCCGTGCGTCGGCCTTCATCTCCAGGGCGGCACGATAACGCTGGGTGACCTCAGCACGCTCCGCCGGTGCGGCCAGCAGTTCTTCGGCGCGGGCGCGCAGCGACGCGTCGGAATGTTGCCGAAGTCGACCGGCCTGCAAGGGGTCCATCTCCGAGGCCTTCAGCCGTCCGGCGGTGATTTCGTCCAGCAAGCGACCGACGCGCTTGGGCCGCGAGAGCAGGGCGTTGATAATCGCGCGTCGCAAGGCGGGCGTCTGGCGATCGAGGCCTTTGACGAGCACTTCGCTTACCCGCGCATCGCCGTGCGCCGCGAGGGCGGCAACGGCTTGCAGTTTCAGCGCCTGGTCCGGATCCTGGGCGATGATTTGGGCCAAAACCGGCAAAGCCAGCTCGTCGTCGGCGAATTGAAGCAGCGCGCACGCCTGACCGCGAGTATCACCCTCGGTGTCGGTCTGGCGCGCTTGTTGCGCAGCATATTGAAAGATGCGGTCGGCCGCCTCTTTGGCCCCCTTTTCCAAACGGCCAGCCATCACCGTCCAGGCCACACCACGGCTATGCATTCCCTGGGCGATGCCGGTCAGAACGGCCAGCGCACGGGATCGGTCTATAGCAGCCAGGTTGCCCACTACGCTTGCCACCTCTTCGCTGTGATGTCGGGCCCCGACCAGGCGGGCGGTTTCTGCCAGCAGGTCGTCGGCATCCGAGGTGACGTGCTTGGAAGAGCCCAACCGGTCCAGCAGCAGCGCCAGCAGCTCGTGCGGTCGATCGGGGACGGACGTGAGCACGGCGCGGCGCGTCCAAACGTCGTCGGCGCCGGCCAGCGCGATCTGGGCCAGGGGTCGTAAGATGTCTTCTTTCCCGGCCGCTCCGAGGCTGAGTGCGACTTGAAAGCGCAGCCTGGCGTCGCCATCGCCAGCCAGTTCGACGACCCGTGCCCGTAATTCGGTGTTCTCCGCCAGAAGCGGTTCCGCCAGCAAGACGGCGGTCTCTCGGACGCGCGGGTGGCGGTCGTCCATCGCCTGCCGCAGCCGTGCGGGCGACAACTCGCCCCAGCCATGCAGCGTCCAGAGAGCCTGAACGCGGGCCGCAGGCTGCGGCGCCTCGCGGGCAATGGTCTCGACGGCCGGTTTCGCCTGCCGCCATTGATGCTCATAGAGCAGTCGGGCGGCCATGTTGCGATACCACGGGTTGACGTGTGCCAACAGGGGCGCCAGCTTTTCGGGGCCGACGTTGCCGAGGCTTGGGCCAACGAAAGGCTTCCGCGGGCCGTCGGCAACAAGCCGGTAGATGCGGCCCCGGTCTTCACCGTACCGCAGGTCGGGACGGTTCTTCAGCTCATCCGGCACAAACTGTGGATGTTCGATCACCGCCCGATACATGTCGACGACGTACAGGGCGCCGTCTGGCCCCGTTTCGAGGCCCACCGGCCGGAACCACGAGTCGGCCGTGGCCAGAAACTCTTCCCCCTCCTGCTGGACGTGTCCTCTGAACGTCGCGCCGGCGGGCTCAATCACCTCGCAGTGCACCAGGTTGCCAGTCGGCTCGCACGTGAAGCCGCAACCGTGGAATGCGTCGGGCAGGGCATCGCCGGAGTAAATCGCCGCGCCACAAGCCGCCGTGAACTGGCCGGCATGCAAGATCGAAGTGGTCCACGCCTGGCTGAGGGGATAGACGTGAGACGCGTCGCCGGCCGCCATGACGTCGTTGACCACCGCCGGAACGGCCAAGAGCGGGTTGCGTGCCAGGTAGCGATCTTCCAGCACAACGTGCATCAAGGGATTGCGGTTGGAGCAGATGAACCGGTTTCCAAACTCGTCGAATGTCATGCCGAACTGGCCGCTGCCCGACACCGACCCGCAATCACCGCGCAGGGGCTCGAAGCGAAAGTCACGGCCGCTGATCGATATCTCGCGCCGCGCACGAGTCCAGGCGCTGGTCACCACGCCGCCTCGCAAGCCGTTGGCGACATAGATGAAGTTGTCCAGCGCGAAGCGAGGGTGGTTGGCCCGCAGTTGCGGGTTCTCTTCGGCAAAGCCGGTGAACCACGTCTCCCGCAGGTCCGCCCGACCGTCGCCGTCGGTGTCCTTCATCCAGACGATTTTTCCTGAAAGGGTGACGATCAGGCCGCCGTGCCAGGGTTGCACGCCCGTGGCGAAGAGGAGCTGATCGGCAAAGACGCGGGCGGTCTCATAACGGCCGTCGCCGTCGGTATCCTCCAGCAGCTTGATGCGCGAGAGCGGTTTCTGCCCAGGGCTCGGACCGTTTGGATAGTCGCGCATCTCCACCACCCAGAGCCGGCCATCCTCGTCGAAACGGATGGCAACGGGGTCGATGACCTCCGGCTCGGCTGCCGCCAGTTCGATCTTCACCCCGGGAGCCAGGCGAAAGTGGGCCAGGCTCTCCTCCGGTTCGAGGGGACTTTTCACCGCGTCCGCCGGCTGACTGGATTCGTCGGCGAAGCAGACGACCTGGGAAGCCGCCCACGCCCAGGCGGCAAGCAGCGGTGCGACCATCAAGCGACGAGGGAACATGCGTGTCCGGTGGTGGGCCTACTTGTGTACCCCGTAGATCGGCAGATGCCGATAGTAGACCTCTAGCATGTAAAGTGAAAGGCACGTCGTATAGAGGCGACCGCCCTGACCGAGATTCGACCAGCGGTCGGGATGCTCGCCGAGCGGATCCCAGCTCCCTTTCTCCAGCCCGTTTTTTTCCTGGTTGTCGACCAGCAAGTCGCGCAGCACGCGGTTCCAGACGTCCCAGGGCTTCCCGCCCATGTGGTGCATCACCTGCGTGCCGTAGTACCAGTAGTAAACGTCGCGGTCTTCATAGCGGGGCAGGTTCTGCGTCAAGTATCCGACGCCCGTAACGAGCCGGGGATCATCCTGTTTCCAGCCAAGGTACTGGCGGCACAAAAGGGCCTCGGCCGTCATGGTCAGGGTCGGCTCCATGTCGATCTGGTAGCTGTAGCGGCTGCCGTCCGGCGTGGCCTTGTCGAGGTACTCGCTGACTTTCAGCAGCACCGGGCTGGGCACGTCCAAACCGGCCATGCGGGCGCTTTGCAGCGCCATCACAATCCAGCCCGTGACCGACGTGTCGCTGTCGGTGCGCGGCAGGTACCGCCAGCCGCCCAGGTTGGGCTCTTGCGAGGCCACGCAGTATTGGATGGCCATCTCCGCCGGCTTCCGCAGGTTAGGGTCCTTCGTCATGCCGAAGAGCTCGCAAACGGCCATCGTGCACTGGCCGTGCGCATAAAACCAGTGATTGCTGGCCCCCTCCTGAACGAAACTACCGTCGCTTCCCTGCATCTTGAGCAGGGCCTTGATGCCGGCGGCAACCTGTTTTTTGTGTTCGCCTTTCTGGTGACTATGGCCGGCGCCTTGAAAGGCGAGCAGGGCCATAGCGGTGGCCGATTCAGGGATGTCACGGCCGTTGACCGCGCCGGAACGATAGGGTCCCTTCAGACTCCACGTGCCGTCCTTCCTCTGCTGGCGTGCCAGCCACTCGAGACCAAACTTCACAGCATCTTGGCTTTCCTTGGTTCCGCCGTACTTTCCTAGGAGCAACTCCTTCGTCCCTTCTTCGCGGCCAGCCAGCGCGATCGAGATGGACGGCGCCTGCAAGATGGGCGGGGTGGGGGCGGCGCCGTCCAGCGTCACTTTCGGAGCGGAAGGATCGGGTGCGAACGGGTCGTCGACCTGTTCCAGGTTGTTGGGTGTGACGAACGGCTCGTCCGCTTGAATTTTGCCGATGTTCTCCAGCACCGTGTTGTCGATAAGTTGCTCGCCGTAGTCGTCGGCCTGAACGTCCAGGAAAATGCCGCTGGGCTTCCGCACCGTCGTGATGTACCAGAGGCCGAGCACGACCAAGAGGGTAAGATGGACGACGCAGCTAATCAGCCACGCCGGAGCGTATCTGGCGACCAGCTTGAGTTGATCGTCGCCATCTTCCTCGCCGGTGCGGAACACGAGCCTGGTCGGATCGGACGCTTGTCCGGCCGGGATCGGAACGGGGCGGGGCGCATTCGCAGGCACCGGCAGCGGGCGGGGCACCGCCGCCGGTTGAGCGGGCACGGCTCGAGGGGCGGTCGGACGGCTTATCGGCGCTGGCGGAAGGGGCGGAGGGGACTGCCCCACCGTAATCACCTGTGGCGAAACGGGTTGGGCTGTCACGGGATGGACAGGAAGGGGGGGCGAGGTTGACGCGGCGGGGGTCGGCACCGGCACGGGCCGCAAAGGAGCGCTTGGCGGCGCGCCGCGGCCGACCGGCACAGAAGGAGGTCGTTGCGGTGGGTCCGCAGGCGCCATCAGAAAAAGTCTACTCCTACGTGCGCCGGCGTGTCGAGAAATCGCGATGAGACTTGGCGAACCGCGATCGATGCGCAGCGAAACTGGTTATTTCAGCGGACTTTCCGTCGATCGGACTCTCCGTTTGAGTCTAACTCCTCGTGTGGCAGGCGCCAAGCAACGAGCGCGCCGCAGGCCATAGGGCAGGTGTCGAATTGCCGGGTCCAAACGACCACACCACAGGTTTCTTTATTTCCAAGTTTTCCAAGTCCGGCTGGCGTAGGTCGGCCAGCGCGGTAGAATATCCGCGTCGCACGAAAAGAGGAGCCTCATCATGCACGCCAACGCACTCGTCGAGGTCTGGCAGAGAGGGGAAGAAGGAATCGGGCAAATTCAATTCGGCATGACCGAAGGCAATTGGCAATGCCATGCCTGGATGTGCGCGCCGGCCGATTCTGGAGCGAACCTCGAGCGTATCGCCCCGACCATCTCTCAACAGCTTGCCGACGGATACGAGCAGGGCGCCGTGGGCGATTTCACGTGGCAACACGTGCTGTCAGCCTGACGGACCACAATTGGTTCGACGTTGGGTGACGCCACGGCCCTGATTGCGCGCCCACTCTTCCCGAACGAAGCGCAGGGAACGCGAACGTCATGCGCCTGCGCCTGCGCCTCTCCCTGATGTTCTAAGAGACTTGGTCCGCCCGCGGTTCACTCGCGACGGATGCAGTCTCTGGCAATGACTGTTATCATGGAGTATCGGGCCCCAACGTTTCACCTCCGCCTCCGGCAGGATTGCACCATCCGCATGAGCACGTCCGACGATCACGGCCAGAACGAACCGCAGCCGCCGCAACCACCGGGCGCCGTAAACGAGCAGGTGCAGCATTCGTCGGTCAGCGCGCGGGTTCCGACTCATGTAGGCAAAGGAGTCTTCTCCACCGGTGCTGTAGTCTTCGACGGGCAACATGAGTTCGTGATCGACTTCTTGCAGCGGCTAGGCTCGCCGCACACGGTGGCGGCGCGGGTCGTGCTGCCGCACACCGTTTTCTCCCAGTACATCGCGGCCTTGCGCGACAACCTGCGCAAGTATGAGCAGCGTTTCGGGCCGCCGGCCGCGCTGCCTGCTCCTCCGCCCAATCAGCCGCGCGCGAGCATTGCCGACCTTTACGACCAGCTAAAACTTCCCGACGAGATCATGAGCGGCGTGTATGCCAATGCGGTGATGATCGGCCACACGCCGTCGGAATTCTGGTTCGACTTCATCACCACCTTCTATCCGCGGTCGGCCGTCTCCAGCCGGATTTTCCTTTCGGCCCAGCAAATCCCGGGGCTGCTGGATACGCTGAACTCGGCCTATCAGCGGCACCGCCAAAGGCCGGAAGGGCCGCCTCAACCGCCTCCCACCGCAGGCTAAGGCGATGAAGCTCTCGCTGATGGTGACGTGCCTGGGGGACGTCCTCCGGCCTGATGCCGCGATCGCCACGGTTGAATTGCTGCGGCGCCTCGGCCACGAGGTCGATTTCCCCCGACAGCAAACGTGCTGCGGTCAGCCGTTCTACAACAGCGGCTTTATCGACTATGCTCGCGCGCAGGCACGACACACCATTTCTGTCTTTCGCGGAGACCAAACGGTTGTCGCCCCATCGGGGTCCTGCGCGGCGATGGTCAAGGTCGAATATCCCCATCTGCTCGAAGGCGATCCCGAGTGGGGCGAACCGGCCTGTGAACTGGCAGCGCGCACGTTCGAACTGAGCGATTTTCTGGTCAATCAACTTAAGGTGGTCGACGTGGGAGCAAGGTACGCAGGCAGGGTCGCCTATCACTACGCCTGCCACCTCCGCGGACTGGGGCTAACCGACGAGGCCGAGCAGTTGATTCGCCACGTGGCAGGGGCGGAGTTGGTCCCCATGAGTCATGCTGATCAATGCTGCGGTTTCGGGGGTTCGTTCTCCGTACGCTATCCCGATATTTCCGGGGCCATGGTGAACGACAAGGTGAACTGCGTACTCGATACCCAGGCCGACTGCCTGGTTTCGACCGATGCCGGCTGCCTGATGAACGTAGGCGGCCGCCTCCATCGCCTACAAAAGAAACTGGAAGTGCTGCACCTGGCGGAACTGCTGGTTCGCCGGTAGGCTGCGACGCCCAGCGGCGGCACCATAGTAGCAGGCACGCTCCGTCGCGCCGTCGCCGCCTGGCCTGCTTGCGATATGAAAAAAGCGACCTGGGTCAACGGTCCATCCAGACTGCTTCCCCGTCACGGAGTGCCGGGGCTACAATGGCACGTCATCCGCACCGACCGTCTTGAATGGTGGAAACGTCAGCGTGTCGCATCTTCGCCGTTTGCCGTTTGCAATTCTTCTCGTTGCAGCGACTGCTCGATCCGACGATTCGGCAACCCTTCATGAATCGCCGATCACACCGGCCGATCGCGCCCATTGGGCGTTCAAGCCGTTGAGCCGGCCAGAGCCTCCGTGCGTCGACTCCGATACGACAAGCCCGATCGATCGGTTCATCCTTGCGCGCCTCGCGCGAGAAGGTCTCGCCCCATTGCCGCCAGCCGATCGACGCACGTTGCTGCGACGCGTGACGTTTGATCTACTCGGTTTACCGCCGCGTCCCGAGGATATGGCCGCGTTTCTGGCCGACGATTCGCCCCAGGCTTACGAGCACGTCGTCGGCCGGCTCCTCGCCTCGCCAGATTACGGCAGGCGTTGGGCGCAGCACTGGCTCGACCTGGCACGCTTTGCCGAGACCGACGGATTCGAGCACGACAAGGTGCGACCCGAAGCCTGGCGGTATCGCGATTGGCTGATCGAAGCGTTAAACGGCGATATGCCGCTCGACGAGTTCATTCAGTTGCAGATCGCGGGTGACGAGCTTCGCCCGGGCGATCGGCAAGCGGCGATCGCCACCGGGTTCTTGCTCGCCGGACCCGACATGCCCGACATCAACCTGCTCGAGGAGCGCCGCCACATGGTGCTCAACGAAATCACGGCGACGGTCGGCTCGGCGCTGCTTGGCCTGCAGGTCGGATGCGCGCAGTGCCACGATCACAAGTTCGACCCGATCAGCCAGGCCGACTTTTATCGACTGCGGGCCATCTTCGAGTCGGCCGAGTTATTCAAGACGCCTGCCGCCGGCCGCATGGTGACGGAGAGCGGAGCCGTGCCGGTAAGCCACCTGATGATCCGCGGCGACTTTCGCCGGCCCGGCCCGGTTGTCGAGGGGGCGTTTCCCCGCATCGCCAACCCGTCGGGCGAATCGCTTTCGGCGGCCGGCAAGCCTGGCGGACGACGCACGGCGCTGGCGCGCTGGCTCAGCGACGGGCGGCAGCCGCTCACGCCACGAGTGCTGGTGAACTGGGTCTGGCAGCACCACTTTGCTCAGGGCCTCAGCCGCACGCCGGGCGACTTCGGCGTGATGGGCGACTTGCCAACTCATCCCGAATTGCTCGACTGGCTGGCGACGGAGCTCATCGAGCAAGGTTGGAGCTTGAAACGCATCCACCGCTTGTTGGTGATGACCGACGCTTACCGCCGGTCAAGTCGAGCAACTTCAGCCGACGCTCACCAGCTTTGGCAGGCCGCAGTGTCGGCCGATCCACACAACCTTTGGCTATGGCGGATGAGCCGACGCCGGCTGGAGGGGGAAGCGGTGCGAGACGCCATGCTGGCGGCCGCCGACACGTTGAGCCAAGGTTGCGGCGGGCCGGGAATCATGGCTCCGTTACCGACGGAGTTAGTGGCGACCTTACTGCCAGGCCAATGGAAGGCCAGCGAGAACCAGGAAGAAATCCACCGGCGGAGCGTCTATTTTTTTGTCCGCCGGAATCTGCGCTATCCGCTGTTTGAAGTGCTCGATCGACCGGACACAAACGCCTCCTGTCCTCGTCGCAACGTCTCGACTACGGCCCCGCAGGCGCTCGCGCTGTTGAATTCTGATCTCTCGTTGAGCGCCGCACGCGAACTGGCGGCGTTCGTCGCGGGGCACGCGCCCGCAGACCTGGCCGCACAGGTCAAGCTCGTCTACCAGCGCACCCTAAGCAGACCACCGACCGGTCGCGAGCTCAACGATGCCACGTCGTTGCTGCAAATGTCCCCTATGGACCCTCCCCTCGTCGCGCTCTGTCTGGCGATGTTCAACCTGAACGAGTTCATTTACGTCGATTGAACCGACACAGTCTCGTTTAGACGCATTTAGACGGTGGGCAGCGGCGCCCTCGAAGGTCGACGCGCTCGACCGCCGCGGATCGCACTTCGAGGCACGTAGGCGCAGCCACCGAGCGCCACTGGCTGCCGACTAAACGACGCGGTGCAGGATCGAGGCGAAAGCCTCTCGACTGGATTCCGCACTAAGGCAACACGCGCTGGCCCACTGCCGTGTTGAGGCGGAGCATCGCCCGGCGATGGGCGATGGCCGTGTCGCGATACTGGCGGACGATCTCGTTGTGTTGCCGCTGTGCGTCAAGCACATCGAGAAAGCTCTTTTCTCCTTGCTGAAACAGCTTGATCACGCCTTGGCGCACGCGTTCGGATCGCGGAAGGACGGTCTTTTCCAACCGCTCGACCGATTGGCGGCTGATCTGGTATTCCAGAAGCGCCCGGTCGACTTCCGCAATTGCCTGCCGCTCCATCGCCTGCCAGGCGACGCGCGATTGGGCGACGTTCAGTTGAGCGCGGCGGATGTCGCCCTGGTTGCGATTGTAGAGCGGCATCGTTCCCAAGAGGCCGAACGAATAGCTAGTTGCGTTTTGTGCTCCGATCGAGTGGTTGTTCTGCAGTTGCCAGGGGGAATAGACGACGAAGATGTCTTCGAAAACTTCCTTCCGATACACGCGCAAATCGGCCCGCGCCCGCTCGATGCCCAGGCGAAAAGCCGCCAGATCGGGCCGGACCGTCAGTGCCGTCTGCACCAGTTCGTCTCGCGGCGGTGGAGGAGGCGCCTTGTCGCGAATGACGCCACGAATCTCGAGCCGCTCGGCCGCGTCGGGGGGAATGGCTAGCATGGCCGCCAGTGCGTGCTGCGCCTGACGAAGCTGATTCTGTGCCCGGTCCAATCCGATCGCGGCCGCGTCGTGTTGGATCGAGATCGTAAGGTGGTCCGGCTCGGTGATCGAACCGGCGCGCAACTGAACCTCGGCGGTTTCTAGCAGCTTCGCCGAACCGGCCAGACTCGCTTCGGCATAACGGATCGTCTCTCGCGCGACCATCATGTCGACGAAGGCATTATAAAGGTCGCCGATCGCCAGACGGACGGCGTCCTGGTACTGGGCCTCCAGCACGTTCCGGGCGGCCCGCGCTGCGGCCGTTCGGGCGGCCCGCTTGTGGTTGACGTCGAAAGGCTGGACGATCGTCACGCTGTAACTGCTGCCGCCAGGCCGCGCTGGCGAGTAAGGAGCGTACGGATAATTGCCGGCCGAGGCGAAATAGAAGGGATTGCCCCGCAGGTTGGCCGTAATCTCGTCAGCCCGAGCCTGGGGTATCTCGTAGGCTTTGGCTCGCAAGTCGGGATTGTATCGCACCAGGCGCTCGATGGCCTGTTCCAGCGTGAGGCCGTCGGGCGGACCTTCCACGTCGCCGGCCGGCAGCTCGAGCGGGCCATACAGCGGGGGAAGTTCTTCGACTTTTATTTGCGGGTGGGCTACTCCAAGAGGGGCCGCCGAACGCACAATCTGAGGGCCCGGCGCGGATATCGACGAAAGGGCGCTCCCGCCGCCTCCGCGGAAGTGAAGGGTCGACTGGGCCGGATTGGCATGCTGCGTCAACCCCTTACCCCGGCCACCGGGCTCGTTGGGAAACGCATTCTCTCCCGCGCCGGGCGCCGCGCCGAGCTTCGACTGCTGACGGCTCTGCTGTTTCTTATTCTGGGCTTTGGAGATGAAGATGATCTCGTCGGTCAACCCGATGAACTGCTGACCCAAAGCTCCCGGCACACCGAACGGCGCGCCTAAGGCGAGTAATGCCGCCGCCAGAATTCCTTTGGACAAGCGTCTCATCAGGCGGGAACTTGAGGAAATTTGGCCGGAAACGCACTCTCCGCTCTTCAGGTTTGTCGGCTATTCCGTGCGGGCCGATTGAGCCGAAATCGCTGACATTAGGGGTCGGATAATTTACACGCTAGGCCCGAGTGGTCGGAAAGCGAGCCTTCCGGCACGCCGCCGTCCAGATAGCGCAAGACCTGGATGTGTTGAAGGACCCGGTTTGGATCGAGCGACGGGCCGCAAGCGAGCCAGATGTAGTCAATCCGCTGCCCGCCGTCGTCGGCCAGCGGGTCGCTCGTTCCGCCGGCGCCGGTTCCTGCGGTTGCCCAGGCGTCGACCCAATCGAGGCCCGATGCCGCCAAGGAAGCCACCAGTTGCGTATAGGACGAATCGGTTGCGAAAGGGCTTGAGTCAGCCGGCACGTTCAAGTCGCCCATCAAGAGGACCATCCGGTCGCCGCCGGCGTGCGTGCGAATGAACCCGGACAACTGGCGCAGTTGGCCGGCGCGAGCCGCGGCGGAACGGCTGTCCAAGTGGGTCAGAAAACAATCGATGCCCAGCGGCGGGGCGTCACGCACACGGAGCCTCGCGTGAATCGCGCCCTTGGCGGCGAAGGCGTCGGCGCGAAATCCGTGAGTGATGAAGCGCGAGGCGTGGTCGTAGGTGATGGCGTGGTGCGCCTCGACGGGAAAGCGGCTCAAGAGCAACAGGCCGCTGTTGGTCAGACCCTTGAGCGGCGGTTTCTTCGTCCAGACCACGTGGTACCTGCCGCCGGTCGCTTCGGCCGCCTCAACGAGAGCCTGGCGACGGCGGTCGTCGAAGACTTCGCAAAGCCCGACGAGATCAAAGGCGGCGACCCGGGCGCCGATCGTCCGGGCGCGATAATCACCTCGTCCACGACGGGAGGCGAACGGTTCGCTAATTCGCGGCAGCAGATGCGTGTTGTAGGTCAGTACTTTCAGATTGAATCCGACCTTCGAGCCGTCGGGCCGGGTGCCCCACAACATGGTGCTCATCGCGGCCAAAACAACGGCCAGATTTACGTGGGCGGATTTGCACATCCCGACTCAGGAAGAACTGCGGGTGATAGGACCGGCACGTCTCGCTAACCAAGCGGCTTGTCGAGCCGGCCGGGCAGTTAGACCCGCTACAAGGCTTCGATGCTGTTGATGTGAACCAGCGCGCCATGAATGATGCGATCAGTCTCAGGGTAGGAGATCGCTATACGAGTCTTGGCGATGGCGAAGTTCTCAGGGTGCCTCACCGCACAAACTTCGCCGTTCGAAAGGCGAATCTCAAACGGCTCACGACATAACCGCTCTCGAAAGGTGTCCATGTTCATGATGATATGCAACTCGCTACGCCCCCGGCACGGTGATCGGAGAAGTCCCTCTCGGCACTGTTCGTAAGTCGATCAACCCAGCGACGGCGCGGCCATCGTGAGTAAGGCGGCTGACCGATGGTTGAACGAGCAAATCGCCGAACAACCGCGAAACTAAAAAAAGCGAGCCCGAGACCAACCCGATTGCTGGCCCCGGGCTCGCGCACGTTGAAAGCGCAGACTTGACCCTCACCTGCGGCTGGCAAAACGCGACAGCCGGGGATGAGATTGAACGTCACGCGCTCTTCTGTATCGGTTCGACCAGCGGAAACACCGACTCCCGCCCCCGCACGACTTCTGGCGTGATCAGGTATCGCTTGCCGGCCCCCTGGTCGGGCAGGTCGAACATCACGTCGAGCATGATCTCTTCGATTATCGACCGTAAACCCCTGGCGCCTGTTTCTTTTTCCTGGGCACGCTCGGCCACCGCACGCAAGGCCTCCTGCGTGAAGTGCAGCTCCGCGCTCTCCATCTCGAAAAGCTTCTGGTACTGGCGAACCAGCGCGTTACGCGGCTCTTGTAGAACCCGAACCAGCGCGTCGGTATCTAGCGGCTGCAGCGCAGAGATGACGGGCAAGCGGCCGACCAGTTCGGGGATCAAGCCAAACTCCAGCACGTCGTCGCTGGTGACTTGCGGCAGCAGGGTGGCCAGATCGCTGTCGCTATGCTGGGATGTGCCCTCCTGGCCGAAGCCGATCGTTCGTCGGCCCAGTCGCTTGGCGATGATTTTCTCCAACCCCACGAACGTGCCGCCGCAGATGAACAGGATGTTGCTGGTGTCCATCTGGATGTACTGCTGCTCGGGGTGCTTCCGCCCGCCCTGCGGCGGAACGTTGGCCATCGTCCCTTCGAGCATTTTTAGAAGGGCTTGCTGCACCCCTTCGCCCGACACGTCGCGGGTGATCGACACGTTCTGGCTCGTCTTGCCGATCTTGTCGATCTCGTCGATATAGAGCACGCCCCGTTGGGCGCTCTCCAGATCGAAGTCAGCGGCGTGCAGCAGCTTGAGCAAGAGGTTCTCGACATCTTCGCCGACGTAGCCGGCTTCGGTCAGGGTGGTGGCGTCGCCGATGGCGAAGGGAACGTTGAGCATGCGCGCCAGGGTGCGGGCCAAGAGCGTCTTGCCCGAACCGGTGGGCCCGATCAGCAGGATATTCGACTTGTCGATTTCGACGTCGGCCCCCTCGTTGCCCAGCATCAAGCGCTTGTAATGCGTGTGGACGGCGACCGAGAGGACCTTTTTGGCCGATTCCTGCCCGATGACGTATTCGTCGAGCTTGGTCTTGATTTCTCGCGGGGCGGGCACCTTGTTGAACAGCGGCTTGCTGCTGCCACGCCGTCGCCGTTCCTGGTCGAGGATCGACTGGCAAAGCTCGATGCATTCACCGCAGATGTAAACGTCGCCCGGCCCTTCGACAAGCGGCCCGACGTCACGGTAGCTCTTGCGGCAAAACGAACAGAACGCGTTCTTCTTGGTGGTACCGCCACCGCGGCGACCTCCGGTCACGTCCCTACTCGAGGGCATGCTAGCTCCTTTCCGCTGGCCACTGCCGCCGCACGCTCGTGGCGGAAGGCAAGTGGTTGATCCTCAATGTTGTCGCTCGAGTGGCCAGCGTTCCGATCGTTTCCCGCTTGCCGGGCAAGCGGTCCACCAAGGGTGTGGCCTGGGACATCCCTGTCCGCGATTGGTTCGAGCCGTCCCAAGTCTCCCCGCGACTCCCTGCCCCTTCGCGCCTCTCGGCTTTGCGTCCGATGAAAGATACTTCGCTGATCAAAGACATGGCATTCTTCAAAACAGCAAATGCTTTCGACCGAGCCATTCCGCCGCGGCACGATTTGAATACGTGCCGCGAGCATCCGGTGTTTTCCCAGCGGACGAAAAATCGCCGCCCCGATCTCTGCCGGGACGTTAAAACCGCATCAATCCCTGTCCTGGGCAAGTTCGGCAAAGGGCGTCCTAACCCTCTTTGCCCTTACCCTTTATCTCTCGCTGGAGGCGCGCCGCCAACGTCGCTTTTATAGTTCGGTATTCCTCGTCGCTTAGCTCACCCTGTGAGTGCAATTCGCGAAAATTCGACATGATGTCGTGCGTCCTCGCCTCACTTTCCGACAAGGTCCGGCGCACCGCCAGTACCACGTAGATTCCCACCGCTGCCAGCGCAGCGCAAACTGCCATCCAGATGACCGCCTGTGCCGCGGCGCTGTGCAAAAAGTCAGGCATCCGACCGCGCCTGGGCGGACTGCCGCCTCTAGGTCTACCGATCCCCTTTAACTTATCAATTATGCGCCTTTGGCCAGACCGCGTAAAGCAGCCTGCGGACGCTTCCTGTGCTTCGCGGTCGTTGGCGTCGGTTGCATTTCGCTGCAAAATATTTAAGGTTGGCTCATTATGAGAAGACTCTCCAATCGGGTAGCAATTGTTACGGGTGCCGGCCGCGGCTTGGGAAGGGCTATTGCGCGCGGACTGGCGCGTGAGGGAGCGAACCTGGTGCTCGCGGCGCGGAGCCAAAACGAGCTTTCCGCGGCGGCCGATGAGCTGACCTCAAGTGACGTGGGTGTCCTCACTGTGGCCGGCGATGTGGTCGACGAACACTACGTCGATGACCTGTTTCGGCAGTCGCTCGACCGATTCGGGCAGATCGACCTGGTGGTCAATAACGCCGGGGCCTTCGACGGCGGTCCGCTCGACGAGCTCTCGGTCGAGGCCTGGGACAAGGTGATCGCCGTCAACCTCCGCGGCCCTTTTCTTTGCACCCGCGCGGCGATGCGCGTCATGAAGCGGCAACGGGGCGGTCGCATCATCAACATCGGTTCCATCTCGGCACAGCGGGTGCGTCACCACTCGGCCCCCTACTCCGCGTCGAAGCACGGTCTGTGGGGTCTGACGCAGGTGACGGCCCTAGAGGGCCGGGAATTCGGCATCACCTGCTGCTGCCTCCATCCGGGAAACATTTACGTCGAGCGCCGCCACACCGACAAACCGGAAGACGCCGAGCCGATGATGACGTCCGACGAGGTTGCCGAAGTGGCCGTGCTCATGGCCGCGTTGCCGCCGCACGTCGAAATGCTCGAGGCGATCGTATTGCCCCACGAGCAGCTTTACGTGGGACGAGGGTAAAAACCTTCGCCAAAGTGGGAGCAGGAGGCGAGTCAGCCTACTTCGCGCTGGACCGTTGGCTCCGCGTGGAGCTGCTCGTCGGACGGCCGAGCGTCTTGACAGCCTTGTCGGGATCGATTCCCATCTGCAACTCGCGCAGATACCTCTGCGCGGGCCCCTTCTCCTTGCCGTCGATCTTGCCATTCTTGTTCGCGTCGAACCGCTTCATGAAGGCGTCGTATTCCGCCTTCTGTTCCTGCTGCATGGCCTGCATTTGCTTCTGCGTCGCCTTCATCTGCTGCTGCATGAACCTTTGATAGGCACCATAGCCGCCGCCTCGGGCCGAAACGTCTGCGGCGGACAGAAACAGGGTCGCCGCGAACACGGCGGCAGAGATCGTCGAAAAAACAGGCATCCAACCGCGGGCGACAGTCATAGTTGGGGTTGCAATAGGTTGGCAGGGCGTTCCACGGAACCCGGTAACCGCTATTATCTATGAAACCCGAAATATGAGCAATTGTTCCGCCGCTCGGCCGCCAGGCGTGAATCGTGAAGAATCCGTCAGGTGATCCTTGCCCTCTGTTTGCTGTTCGGGCGAGCGGAACCGAGTTATTTTTCGTCCGGCGAGTTGCCCGCCGCACGTTCCAGTCGACCTATGACCATCAAACTGATTCTCGCCAGCAGTTCGCCGCGGCGGCAGCAATTGCTACAGGAAGCGGGCTATGACTTTGAAATCGTTGCTCCCAGCGAGACGGCCGAGTGCGGAGTCTGCAGCGGCGAATCGCCGGTCGAGATGGTGAGCCGGCTGGCGTACCAGAAAGCCGCCGATGTGGCCCGCCGCGTCGATTGCGGCCTGATACTCGGTTGCGACACGGTGGCCGAGTGTGCCGGACGCATCCTCGGCAAGCCGGCCGACGAAGACCGCGCGCGTGAAATGCTGGAGTTGCTCGGCGGCCGGAAGCACCACGTATACAGCGGGCTCTGCCTGTGGAGCGTGCCCGACGGAGAGCCGCTGGTTGAGGTTGACCGCACGACGTTGGTCATGCGAGCCCTCAGGCCGAGAGAGATCGACGAGTATCTGGCGAGCGGCGTCTGGGCGGGCAAAGCGGGGGCGTTCGGCTTGCAAGATCGCCTGGGCTGGCTGGAGGTCGTCGAGGGGAGCGAGTCGAACGTCGTCGGGCTACCGCTGGAACGGCTGGCCGAAATGTTGGCAAGGCTGAACGGCGGATCGAAGGGATGCCGAGAAACTTGACGAGGCCCCACGTCTGGCCATCCGGGCCCCACTTGCATTGTCCGTGGGCGTGAGTTTCAGCGGCGTTCCACGTCGTGTCCGCGCGGCAAGTCGTCGAGGCTCTCCAGTCCGAGGAGGGAGAGCAAGCGCGGGGTGGTCTGGTATCGGGGCCGCCGAGGCGCCGCCGGATCGCGCTCGATGCAGAGCAATTGCCGGCGTACGAGCTGCGAAAGGACGGCGCCGCTCGGGCGCCCCCGTAGCCGAGCGACGTCGTCGGCCGACTGAGCGCCGTTGTAGGCGATGATGGATAGCACCTCGATGGCGGCCGCCGACAGCTTTGCTTGACGCGTCCGGCCAAAATACTTGTCTCGAATCGGCCCGAATTCGTCCCGCAGCACAAGCAAGTAGCCCTCCGCCGCGCTGGTGATACGGTAAGGACGAGCGTCGGCGTCGTATTGCTCGTTCAGTTCGCGCACCAAATCGTCGATCTCCGCCGGGCGCACACCTCGCATCAGGCCCGCGACGCGGTCGCTGGTAATCGGTTGATTATCGGCGCTGCCGACGAACAGCATGGCCTCCAGAATGCTGCGCGGGGTCACGTCGCAAACGGCGTCGGCCTCGTCCGGCTCGTTCGGGAGTTCCTCGGGAAGCTCGTCCGGCTCGCCGCCAGCAGGCCGCTCGCCGGACGTCTCCGAGGGGTTTGAATAGGGGTCGTGCCCTGTTGAGAGCATTTCGGCAAATGCGGCGTTCAGGTCGTCGAGCGAGAGGCCGGTTTCCGACGGCGGCGAAGGAAACTCGGGCGACGGTCTGGCGGGCGGGCCGGCCGGGGAACCCGGCTGATTGTTCGACGAAGACATGCGTTCTTCCCCTCTCTGGTCGTCGATGCTTCCGTGCTGCGGTATGATAACAGTCAGTTCAGCACCGCCTAAATGCCAAAAGGAAGCCGCTTGACGATCGAGCCGGTTATCGAACTCGCCGAACTGCGCAAGACCTACCGCGACGGTCTGCTAGGCCGTCGCCGCGTCGAAGCCCTACGAGGCGTGACGTTCCAGGTAGGCAGCGGCGAGATCTTTGGGTTGCTCGGTCCTAACGGGGCGGGCAAAACCACACTTATCAAAGTATTGCTGGGTATCGTTCGCAAGTCGGGCGGGCGGGCAAGCCTGCTCGGCCGTCCACCCGGTGACCGCAGGGGGCGTCGGCAGGTCGGCTACTTGCCCGAGAATCACCGCATTCCGCTTCACCACACGGGCAACACCGCCCTGGAGTACTACGGCAGCCTGAGCGGATTGTCCCTGGCAGAAATCAAGCGCCGGCGGCCGGCCTTGCTCGACCTGGTCGGCCTTGGCCCCTGGGGTGAGACGAGCGTCAAGAAATACTCCAAGGGGATGCTGCAACGACTTGGGCTGGCTCAGGCCCTGCTGCACGACCCTAAATTGCTGATTCTCGACGAGCCGACCGATGGCGTCGATCCGGTCGGCCGGGCCGAAATGCGCGACCTGTGGCGGCGACTCAGAGAGGATGGGAAGACCATCTTCGTCAACAGCCACTTGCTTCAAGAGATTGAGTTGGTCTGCGACCGGGTGGCGATCCTTGTGCGGGGATTGGTTGAGCGCGTCGGCCGGATCGACGAGATGACGGCCCAAACCGAGATCGACGTCACTTGGACGCTCGCGGGCAACGAAGCGGACATCCGCACGGTGTTGGCCATCGATTCCGCGACGCCGCTGGTCGTAGCCGAAGGGGAACAGGTGCAAGTCTCGCTCACCCTGGCCGATCAGGCGGCCGTCGATCGTGCCATCGACGCCTTGCGGGCCCGGGGCGTGAGCATCGTCTCGATGTCGCGGCCGAGGCGCACGCTGGAGGAAGCGTTCCTGGAAACGGTCAGGCAAGGAAACGGGTCGGCCGCCAACCGTGGTCAGGCGAACAGCGCGCCGGCAGCGATGACCGCCGGGGGAGTACGCCGATGAGGGCCTACCTGGCGATTATCAAGGACTCGTTCCGCGAAGCGCTCGCCTCGCGCGTCCTTTGGATTCTGCTGGTGCTGAACACTCTGGTTCTCGCAGCCCTGGCACCGTTCGGCATCGTCGAGCGCACGGGGATTGCCTTCGCCCCCAACGACGTCACCGATGCGAAAGGGCTCATCGAGAAGATCAAGCGGCAAAGCGCCGACCCGCAGTCTTCTCCAGGCAAGCAGATCTGGGCCTTGCTTAGCGACCGCTACAAATCGGCACTCGAGCCGAGCGACGACGCGCAGACTCGCGCCTGGGCGGGCATGATTTATGTGCAGTTGCCGGGTGAGCTCAACGAGGTTCTCGCCAGTCGTAACCTGTACGACGAAGCCGCGTGGTCGGGAATAAGCCTGACGGAGGAGACCCGCGAACTCCTGGGCCAAGGCGTCGATCGGCTCGACGAGGAAGACGTTTCGCGCCTCAACCGCCTGCTGCTCGAAGCGGCCTACCCCGATGAAATCGCCGCCAGCCGTGAGAAGTCGGCCGCAGTTAGCTACTTCACCTGGCGGTTACCCGCGATCCCTTTGACCAAGAAAACGCTGGTCGATACGGCCGTCAACACGTTCATCAACCTGTTCGTGGGGGTCGTCGGCGTCTTTGCCGGGGTGCTGGTTACTGCGTCGATCATTCCGCAGACCTACGCGCCGGGTGCCATCGATCTGCTTCTCAGCAAGCCGATCTCGCGGTCGCTGTTGTATTTGACGAAGTATTTCGGCGGGTGCATGTTCATCCTGATTAATGCGGCCTACGTCATCGGCGGCCTGTGGTTGATTGCTGGCCTGCGCCTGGGGCAGTGGAGTAACCGACTGTTGCTTTGTATCCCCGTGTTCCTCTTCTTGTTCGCCGTTTACTATGCCGTGTCTGGACTGGCCGGCGTCGTGTGGCGCAACGCCATCGTTTCGGTCGTAATTGCCGTGCTGTTTTGGGCCGCATGTTTTGTCGTGGGTGCGACAAAGAATATTGTCGAATCGGTGTTTCTTAACTCCAAGCGACTGGTCAAGCTCGTGTCGGCGGGTGACGGACTGATATCCGTCAACGACCGAGCCGAGATTTTTCACTGGAGCGCCGCCAAGTCGGACTGGGAACGCATTCTATCCGGCGGCGCGGCGACCCCATTTGGGCCCGCCATGACGTTGCCTCTGGTCGGGCCGGTTTACGACGCGAAGCACGAGCGTTTGGTCGCGCTGCCGGTCGCCATGCCCCAATTCGGCTTCATGCCGGCCGACAACTCGCTGCTGGTAGGAGAAAAGCAGGAGGAGTGGAAGCGGCAGGAGGGCACGCCGGCTCCGGCAGGCACGGCCGCGCTCCTCATCGACAGCCAAGGGACGCTGCTGGCGGTTACGCCACACGGCCTTCTAAAACTTGTCGGCGAGCCGACCGCAACTGAAAAAAGCGTGAAGCTTTTCGGATTCGCGATGCCCGCGCCGGGCGGGGGCCGGTTCGTCTCGTGCAGTTCCGAACTGCGGCTCGGCACCCCTCTGGCTGCCGCGATCGACCGGACTGCCGACGAAGTCGCGATTTACGACACGGAAACATTACACGTGCTCTCGCCTGACGCCAAAGGACGCTACGTGGTGCGGGCCAGCCGCGAGATCGAAGGCAACCGGTCCGGTCTGGTGGCCATCGGCGGCGGCCGAGTGCTCTTGGCCAGCGCCAACGGCGACATCCGGCTCTTCGATTCGGCGAAGCTGGAGCCGCAAGGCGAGTTTCGTCCCCAGGGCAGCAACCCGCCGCGCTTCGCCGACGTCTCGCCCGACGGGAAGCTTTTTGCCGTTCTTTTTCACAACCGGCGCCTTTGGCTTTATGACGCCGCCAGCGCGCGTCCGCTTCGCCTTTCGGTATCCGGGCAGGGCGATATCTCGGCGGCCGCTTTTGCGACCAATGACAGCCTGATCGTGGCAGACCGTTTCACGCGGGTCACCGAGTACCAACTTTCCACGGGAAAAATAGCCGACCGCCGACGACCCTCACTCAGTATGTTGGAAAAGGTTTACCTGTTCGCCATCAAACCGATCTATACCGTCTTTCCTAAGCCGGGTGAAATGGACAACGTGGTCAATTACTTGCTCACCGGGAGCGAAAGCGTCTCCGTTGGCATGGGCAACGACCTGCGAATCAGCCGCCCCCAGCTCGACATCTGGGGACCGATCTGGAGTAACCTGGCCTTCATCGCCGTCGTCGTCGGTCTCGGCTGCCTCTACACGCATCGGAAGGATTTTTGAGGCGGCTTAGAGGGCCAACATGCCTGTTCATCCGGGAATTGGGAACTTCAGCCCGGCGACGTTGTAGGGATCGAGGTGCCGCGCCACGTCCAGCGCGAATGAGCGAACGTCGGCAGGTGAAGCGGGACCAGCTCGCGTGATCTGGACAAGGCGCTCATGCATCTCGGCCAAGGCCACACAAAAACCAGGCTCGGCAGCCCATAAGAAGGCTTGCTTTCGCCGCCCCTCCCGGCGGCGTGCTTCGCAGTTGTGGGCGGCGATGAAATAAAACATCGTGAACGGGGCAAACAACTCAAACTGCCCCATCGCCCGGTAACAGCCGTGTACCAGCGTGTCGATGTGGGTGATCTCCGCTTGCAAGACACGGTTGTACTCGGCGAGTTGGGACGTCATGTCGCCTCTCAGCCAGTGTTCTTCGATGAGGTCGATCAATCGCTCGATACCTGCCAACGTGTGAGCGTTGCCTGTGCTGTGCAACGCGTCGAGCGTGTAAACCGTGGTGGGCAAGATGGCCCACCCCGGCCCGGCAGACCGGACCAGTCGGTGCTGCAAGCGAGGCGTGCGACGGAGGCCTTCGGGCGGATCGATCAGCCGCGCATCGCGAAACTGGCTGCCGATCGAGGGAATTCTCGCGAGCCATTGTTTCCATTCCTCAGCCGCCGGCAGTGAGGATTGCAACGAAAATCGCTCTGCGTCGAGGAGCCAACCGGCGCTGGTCACGCCGTTGTTGAAGCGCAGTTGCCACATCCAGCCCCCGTCAAACACCTGGTGCACGGCGGCGTCATCGCAGGGGAACGGATGGTGGGCCAAAGATGCTCCCACTTCCTGCATGATTTCGCACCACGGGTGGATGTCACGAAAGTGGCCGTAGATCGACCGTGAACAGGTCTGCATCCGCTGTGGCTCGTCGGCGATGTTGAGCTTCTTGGCCAACACACGGCCTTCGCCCGAAGCGTCAACGATGAACGAAGCGTCGATGACGAAAGTCTCGCCGCCGAACGTTCCCGACAGGCGCCAGGGAGGGCCCCCGACAAGCTCGCCGATCTCGGCCCGCTCCAGCAGCGAGACACCCGCCGCCCGAGCTTCGCCCACGACGAACTGGTCGAACTGGCTGCGCAACCAATGGGTGTCGGCGTCGGCGGGGCCCTCGCTGGCCGCGATCAGCAATTCGTTGGCATGACCTTCCTGCGGCTGCCAGGGCTCGCCAGGAAGGTGATGAAAATAGCTGAAGCCCCTCTTCAGACCGCAGACGAGCTGGGGATAGGTTTGCTGCCAGGTGCCGTACTCCGCCAGAGGGGCTATCCGCGGCAAGTCAAAGCGCCGGGCGAGGTCTCCAAGCACGAGGTCGGCAAGCGGCGTCGCCGACTCGCCGAGGGCAAAGCGCGGATGCGAGCCACGCTCCACAACCGCCACCGTGCGCCCGAGCCGCTGCAATAAGAGGGCGGTAAGGCTGCCGCCGAAGCCGGCGCCGATGACCGCTACGTCGACTTGGAGGTGAATCTCAGACATGGGAGCCGCCAGTCTACGAAGGAAGCAAATAGTTTCGCAAATCGCGAGGGCGAGGCGGAGGCCCGAGCCTCGCGGTAAGTTGAGTGCGGGGTTGCGGCGTCGCCGTTCGTCCAACCGCGTTACCGGGACATTGGCGCGCCCCGCTCGCCGGGCTCGTCAATACGTTGTTGGTGCTGGCGATCGCCGCTTCCACTCGTCGAACAGCGCGCGGCATTCGTCGGCCAGGAATCCGGCGACCAGCTCAAGCGGGCTGTTCGAAAGCCGCACCATCTCGAGGCTGCCCAGCCGCATCTCGTTGAAACCGGCTGCCGTCGCGTCGTCGATCGTGGCGCCGTAATAGACTTTCGCCGCTTGCGCCCAGTGCAGCGCCGCGGTACACATCGGACAGGGCTCGCACGTGGTCGCCACAATGGCATCGGGAAGATGGATGCGCTGCTCTGCCCGGCAGGCGGCGCGCAGGGCTGTTACCTCGGCGTGCGCCGTGATGTCGGTCGTTGACAGGACGATGTTGTGGCTCACCGCCACGACACGGTCGCCGACGGCGATGGCGCAGCCGAACGGACTCTCGCCTTGGGCGATGCCGGTCCGGCACTTCTCGATCGCCAGACGCATGAGATCCGCGGGCTCGATGGCTTTCATGTTTGCCTCGCGACCGTTTGCCCGGTCGCCGACCGCCCGGCAACAGCTTGCCTCCCGACCGTGGCAAAAATCTCGTACATCACCTCCAGATAGGTCTTGGCTTCGTCAAGCGGCATGACCAGGGGCGGGCTGACGCGAATCACTTTGCCGGCCAACGGACCGAGCAGATGGATGGCGGCGCCCGCTTCGTCCCCGCGATAACAGGCTTCCACGCAGGCGTTGGCCACCTCCGCGGCCGAGCGATCGCCAATGGCGGCGCATTCGATTCCCCACACGACGCCTTCGCCCCGAACGTGGGCCACCGTATCGAGCTCGGCCAGCCGCAGCAAACCAACTTCCAGCACCATCGACAACTGCCGCGCGTGCTCCAGAACGGGTGTGTGCTCATACTCGTCAAGCGTGGCCAGTACCGCGGCGCTAGCGAGCGGGTTGGCACTCCACGTGTCCGATGCCTCGCCATAGTGCATGTTCGCGAAGAGGTCCGCCCGCCCCACCGCGGCGCTCACCGGCACGCCGTTGCCCAGCCCCTTGCCCAACACGACGATGTCGGGCTCCACGCCGTACTCACTGAACGCGAACAGCTCGCCCGTGCGGCCGAAGTTGGCCTGCACCTCGTCGAGGATGAAAACGACGTCGTGCTCACGGCAAAACCGCTCCAGCAACCGGATATATTGCTTCTGCGGATGAAAGGAGCCGCCCCCTCCGAGATAGGGCTCGGTGATGAGGGCGCAGATTCGCGGGCCGCATTCCTTCCACACGGCCGCCAACTCGGCTTCGTAAGGCCCCAAGTCGAGCGGCTGGCGGCGGCGCTCGACGTCGATGCACTCCTCCATCGGGAAGGAGATGAACCGGACGCGCGGGTCGCGATCGGGATCTTTTTCTGAACCGGTCACCGCGCCGGCCAGCCCCTTCTTGCCGTGAAAGCCGTACCGCGTCGAGAGGATAATGTTCTCGCCGGGACGCCGGTCGAGCGCCGCCCAGAGGGCCTTCTGGATCGCTTCGCTGCCGCTGGCGGCCCACATCACCTGCTGACAGCGCGCCCCCCCCGCCTGACCCTGCAGGCACTTGAGCAGGCGTTCCGCCGCCTGCACCTCAATCTCGGTGACGGCGTTGTAGGCGTTGAGCGTGGTGGCCTGACAGAATTCGCCGCAGCCAGCGAAGCCGTGCAAGCCAAGATTCTGCATCACCCGCTGCCACCAGCGGGTCGGGTTGTGACCGAGGTTCATCACCAACACGCCCGACGTGAAGTCGGCCAGGCAACGTCCCTCCGGAGTCCAGTGGTAGCAGCCGGCGCTTTTGGCGAGCACCGCCAGGCTGGGTGTGAAGGTGCGCAAAGCCAGCGGCTCGGCCGCCGTCAGGCGCCGGCGCACCTCGTTCGAAAGCTTTTCGTGGGGGTGTTCGACGACGGGCGTCGGGGCACTTGGGTTGGACATAGGGTCGTGGGGTTGCGGGACAGATTGTTTGTCGGCCCTCACGCTTGTTTCTCATGCAGCACTTCGCTTCCGTCCAGACCCGGCGCCTTGAGCAATAGTCTGCCATCGCGGGCAATCTGGACGACGCAATCGGGTGTACCCGCCGCGTGTCGCGCAAGGATCGCCTCCATAGCTTGCACGGCGGCGACGGTCTGGCGGTCGGCCGAAATATCGTTGTAAGCCAATCGGCGCGCCCGGTCGAGCCGCGCATCTCGCTCGGCGGCGGGTCCGCCAAACTCGACGTGCACGACCTCGCGCACAAAACGCTCGATTGCCTCCACGCCGTAGCCCCGTTGCGATCGCTCGCCCCACGGCTCCAGAAACGTGCCGTTGTAGTGGTTGTTCATCGTGATCTTGCGGGACAGCGGCGTTTTTCCCTCGATCGTACATTCCACTCCCCGTTTGCGGCTGTGGGCGTTCCAGACGCCATTGTCGAAGCGGAACTGCACCTCCTGCTCAACGTAGCCAGGAAAATTATCGGGAGTGACCCAACTCGTGTGGATGTCGAACGCCGCCTCTCGTCCGTCGTCGTACTCGTAGACGAGCCGCAACTGCACCGAATCCCAGGTCGGCCCGTCCGCCGGCCCGACGAGGCCGCGCTGACCGGTGCAAGCCACGCTCTTCAACCGGCCGCCGAACGTGAAATCGATCAGCTTAATGTAGTGGACGGCGACGTACGTCCCCGGATTGCGGCCGTGAATCCACTCGGCAAATTGCCCGCCGGAGATCGATTTGGGCTCGAGCAACGAACAGTAACCGTTGTTGACGTGGATGAGTTCGCCGTCGGCCACGAGCGTCCGCAGTTTCTTGTGGTCGGGATCGAGCAGCTTGTGGTAGACGACCTTGGCGAGCACCTTATGCTGCCTCGCCAGTCGATCGAGTTCGTCGAGCTCGGCCAGTGAAAGGACCGAAGGCTTTTCGACGAGCAAGTGTTTGCCGGCCTCCAAAACGGCCTTGGCCGCCTCGAAATGCCGGTCGTCCGGGGTGGCGACGCACACAAAATCGACGTCCGTCTTCAACAACTGCGCCAGGGCGCCGGGTTCGGAGAAGCTTTGGAACGGATTGATCCGACCCGCCGACGAACTGGCGTAGGCTTTGGCACGGCTGCCGGTGCGGCTGGCCACCGCGACGAGCGGCACCTGGCACACTCCGCAGCCCGGTTCGTAAAGGCCCGCGACGTGGACGTGCTCGAAGAAGGGACGGTACGTCTCCTCGAAAATCATTCCCAGGCCGACCATGCCCGCACGAAGGACATGCGGCGTGGAGAGAGAGTGGAGTGATTTCATGTGCGTGAGATAGGCCTACTGCGGATGAGCGTATGAGTAGGCTAGGGCACGAGCACGATTTTGCCCGCCAGCGTCCCGGCTTTGTGCAGCGTGTTTTCTTCCTGCAGCTTATGGGCCTCGGCCGCCTTGGCCAGGGGCAAGACCCGGTCGATGCGCGGTTTGAGCTTTCCTTCGGCCAGCCAGCGGTTGATGTCGGTGGCAGAGACCTGTTGCTCCTCCGGCTTGGCGTTGAACATGGCGAAGCCGTGCAGGGAGCAGTCCTTGGTATAGAACGGCCCGACCGGAAAGACGGGCCTGGCGTCGCGGCCGGCCATCAAGATCATCCGGCCGCGCGGGGCCAACATCGGGACGGTCCGCTCGAAGTTCGGCTCGCGCAGCGTTTCCCACCAGACGTTTACGCCGCCCGGGGCGAACTGCCGGATTGCCGCGTCGACGTCTTCCGTCTTGTAGTTGATCGCCAAGTCGGCCCCGAGGGTGCGTGCCGTAGCCACTTTTTCGGGCGAGCCGGCCGTGGTGACGACCTTGGCTCCGATGGCCTTGGCCATCTGCACCACGGTCGAGCCCACGCCCCCCGTCCCGCCGTTGACGAACAGGGTTTCGCCGGTCGCCAGGTGAGCGCAGCGCACCAACCCAATGTGGGCGGTTATGCCCACCAGAGCAACCGCTGCCGCCGCTTCGTCCTTCACTCCCTCGGGCGTCGGGTACAGCCAGCGTTCCTCCACCGCCGCGAATTCGGCAAACGTCCCTTGCCGGCCCAGCAGCCCCTGGTTGCTTCCCCAGACGCGCGTGCCGGGCGGATAGCGCCCGGCCTGCGGTCCGCAGCGTTCCACGACGCCCGCCAGATCGCAGCCCACGACGAAGGGCATCGGCAGGTCCATTTTGACGGCGCCGGCCCGCAGGTAGGTGTCGATCGGGTTGACGGCCACCGCCTTCACCCGCACCAGCACCTGCGAGCCGGTCGGTTCGGGAGTCGGCAGTTCGCCGTATTGGATGTTCTCGGCCGGTCCCGTCTGGGTGATGTAGGCTGCCTTCATGGAGAATCTCTTTGACTTTGCCGGTTGTGCGAACACCGCGAGTATACCGCCGGGGCAAAAATCGGCCAGTCGCCCCTGGAAAAACGCCTCGCCAGCGGCCATGCTGAGCAACACGTTGGCCGCGTGTGTGGACGAAACAGAACCCCATCTCGTCGAGCGTTTCTCGTATGTCGATCGAATTCCCCTGCTCTCAATGCGGCAAGCTGCTCCGCGTCGGCGACGAGGCGGCCGGCAAGCAAGCTCGTTGTCCTTCGTGCGGTGCGGTGCAGGGGATTCCCGCAACGGCACCCTCCAGCCAGAGCCCGTTCGGCGCCGCGCCGCCAGCAGCAGGTCCAACGACCGAGGTAAACCCCTACCAAGCGCCCGTGAGCACCCCCTGGCGGCCGGCAGGTGCGGTCGCTCACGGTCCGTTTCAACAGATGCCGATTGACGCGAGCGACATCCTCAACCGCACCTGGATCATCTTCAAGTCACAGTTTTGGATGATCACCCTGACGGCTTTCGTCTGGTGGGTAACGCAGGCCGGGTTCAGTCTGGTCTGCGGTCAGCTCGTCTCAATGGTGCTCTTCGCGGGAGTGGGAGTGGGCAACCAGCCAGATCAGTTGACCTTGATCGCGAGCCAAATTGTCATCCAAGGGCTGGGCTTTCTGTTCGGCACCTGGCTGGAGTTGGGCATGGCAATCTACATGCTGAAAACGGCACGTGGTGAGTCGGCTGGTATTGGCGATCTGTTCGCTGGAGGCCCGTACTGGCCTGCAGCCATCCTCGCCAGGTTCCTATATTTCCTTGGCATCGTCGTCGGATCGGTGTTGCTGATCGTTCCTGGCATCATCGTTGCGCTGATGTTCAGCCAATACATGTATCTAATCATCGATCGGCGCGAAGGTCCGTTGGACGCGCTAGGAACTTCTTACAGGCTGACGAACGGCAGCAAAGGGCATCTGTTCATTCTTGGAATTGCGGTGATAGGCGTGAATATGCTGGGGTTTCTGGCCTGCTGCGTTGGTATCTTCCCGGCGCTGGGTTTTGTCGCCCTGATGTGGGCGGTGGCTTTTCTGGCCATGACCGGCCAACCCACGGTCGACGCGATTCTGGAGCAACCCGCGGCCGCGCCGTTTGTACCGCCGAGCGGAGAAATTCGCTAAGAACGAGACGCGCCCGCGCGAAGAAATGTCGGGACAGCGCTCCCTCAAAGTCCCCGTCCGCTTCTATTTCGACCGTGCTTTCGCTCGTCGTAACACGCCCAGTCGGGACATCATCCGATTCGCACATGACTTCTGAGCTTTCTCGTTACGTCTACGACCTGCCGCGGCAGCTCATCGCGCAGCGCCCCCTGGCGCGTCGCACCGACGCGCGGCTGATGGTCGTCAATCGGGCCGAGGGCAGCATCCAGCATCGCCACGTGCGCGATTTGCCCGACCTACTGCGGGCCAACGACTGCCTGGTGATCAACGACAGCCGCGTCTTGCCGGCGCGACTGCTGGGCAAGCGAACGCGCACGGGCGGCGCCTGGGAAGGTCTTTTCTTGTCCGTCGACGAATCGGGCCGCTGGCGAATCCTCTGCAAAACCCGAGGCAAGCTCCAGCCGGGCGAGAGCGTGGTTCTCACCAACCGCCTCGGCAACGAAGACGTGCCCTTGCAACTTCTGGAAAAGCAACCGGGCGCCGTGTGGCTGGCCCGCCCTCAGTCGAGCGACGAAACCTACGCCCTGCTCGACCGCGTCGGCTGGGTGCCGCTGCCGCACTACATTCGCGGCGGTGAGATGGTCGAAGACGACCGGCAGTGGTATCAGACCGTTTATGCCCGGCATCCGGGCTCGGCAGCGGCGCCGACCGCCGGACTGCACTTCACGGACGAGTTGCTGGGCCGCCTGGTCGACGCGGGCGTGATGCCGGTTCGCGCCACCTTGCACGTCGGGCTCGACACGTTCCGCCCGATCAGCGCTGCCACGCTGGCCGAACACCAGATGCACAGCGAATACGTCAACCTTGCGGCCTCGGCCGTCGATCGAATCAAGAAATGCCGCGCGCTGGGAGGTCGCGTGGTGGCGGTGGGGACGACGAGCGTCCGGATCCTGGAAACGGCGGCCCGATCGGGCGAACTGCAACCGTGGGCCGGCCAGACCGATCTGTTCATTCGCCCGCCTTTCCAGTTCCACGCGGTTGACGTTTTGATGACCAACTTTCATCTGCCCCGCACCTCGCTTTTGGTTCTCGTGTGCACGTTCGGCGGCGAAGAGCTGATCATGCGCGCCTACGCCGAGGCGATTCGCGAACGATACCGGTTCTACAGCTATGGCGACGCGATGATCATCTTTTGACGGGCCGAAAGTTCACCGATTTTTGCCGACGTTTCCACGCCGATCGCACCAGGAGGTCTTGATTACAATTCCCAGATGGGAGACAAACGAAGTCGCCGAATCTTTCTACTCGCCGCTGCTTGACTCAATCCCGCCGACGCTTGAGCACCGGGACGTGTCGCGAATTGCCGGCAATAATGTTCCGGATCGTCCCCTTCACGAGTAGCTGCCTCAGCGACTGGTGGCGATGACTTTTGAAAAGAGCGCACTACCCAGCGACCCCCCGGGGCGACGGCCGCCAGCAAATTCACTATCATGTTGGCTTCGATTCCGGCCTGGCAGCCGGCGCCGACAGTCATCCGTCGTAAAACCGAGGACTTCATGTCGCCAGTTCACGAAGAACAGATTCTGGTTGTGCCGACTTCCGTCTTCCATCGCCTCGGGCATTTTCAAGGATTTTGTGCCGAGGCCGACCGGTATCTGGCCGAGCTGCTCAAGCCCGAGCACATGAGTTTTCGCCCGCGGGGGGCGATGGAGAAAGATCCCGGCTTCAAGCAGCTCATCCCCTATTGCATCTTCCGCCATGCGGCGACGGATGGCACGGTGAGTCTGTTTGAATACACCCGCGGCACCGGCCAGGGTGAAGGACGGCTGCACCGCAAGCGGAGCGTCGGCATCGGCGGACACATCTCGGCCGACGACGTCGCGGGCGCAGACGGCGATCCTTACCGCGTCGGCATGCGCCGCGAGCTTGAGGAGGAGGTCATCATCAGCACGCCGTTTCGCCAGCGCTGCGTTGGCCTGATCAACGATGACCAGACCGAAGTCGGCCAGGTCCATCTGGGCATCGTTCACGTTTTCGACGTCGAGCGGCCCGCCGTCGAGCCTCGCGAAAGCGAACTGATCTCGTGCGGTTTTCGACCGGTCGCCGAGTTGTTGGCCGACATGGCCGGGTTCGAGACCTGGTCGAGCATCTGCCTGACCGCCATCTTTGGGCCGGCGGCGGCCGTGCCAGCCGGCTGAGAGACTGTCTCGGAACGGGGCAAGGACGTTTGCTTCGGCGGGCTATTTCGGCTCGGCAAACGTTTCGGGATCGACCTTGTCGAGAACCTTGAAGTCGGTGATCTTCGCCTCGATAAACGTCATTCCATCTCGCTTGACGACGTGCTTCGTTGCCCTCTTGATGCCGTCAAAATCTTTGAAATCGAGATAGAGCGACTCCTGGGTGAAGTCCTCGCCCATGAACCCGCGTACCGTGGCCACCAGCTTGACCGGCAGGTTGCTCATCTTGTCGAAGAAGAGCTTGAAATCCTTTCCGTCGGGCGCCGTCACCTTTATGACGCTAGCCTCGGCGTCGCCGACCTTTTCCTCGCCAGCCGACTCGACTTTGAAATCCTTTGTCTTGAGCGGCAAGAGGTTTCCCGTCGAAATGATCTGCAAATAGAATCGCCGCTTCTCGGTGTCGAGGTCTTCTGCGCTGAGCTCCATGCTCGTGTCGCCGAACTTCCGCCATCCCTTGTCGCCGTCGATGACGAGCACCGCCTTAAACTGATTGCCGCCGAAATCGCCCTCAAATTCGTCGTGGATCCGGTCAAGTCCGGATGCCGTGGCCTCGGCGGTGTAGTTGTTCTCGTTGTCGCCGAAGCGGATCGCTCCCTTTGTCTTCCACGTCAATCCCTTCGCGGCGCTGAGCTTTTCCTCGCCTCCAAGCGCTTTAATGGCTTTTTCGATTACCGATTTCGCGTCGTCTTCGGCCGATTGGGCCGAGACAGAAAAACCGCACGTGAAGACGGCGACGAGCGTCGCGCTGAGGATGTTTCGCATAGATCATTTCGCCTTTCAAGAGAGGAAGGATCGAGACCGGCATTCGCTGCGCCGGCCATTCTGACCGCGAGGCAAACGAAAGGCAAGCAGATGGAAGCGGCACGATGTCCGCGAAGCCAATAGGCAACCGAGATCCCAAGACCTAAAATCGAATCCAACGCCGAATTTAAGTCTCACTCGGGCGAACCTTTTCCATGTCGCAGGCAACCGAAACCGACCCCGAATCGCTCTTGCCCCGATTCGGCCTTGCCTGCTTCCGACCGGGCCAGCGAGAGGTGATCGAAACCGTGCTGGCCGGGCAGGATTGCCTTTGCGTCATGCCGACTGGCGGGGGCAAAAGCCTCTGCTATCAGCTTCCGGCCCTGGCTCAACCCGGCCTGACGCTCGTCGTATCGCCCCTCATCGCGCTGATGAAGGATCAGGTCGACCAGCTTCAGGCGCGGGGGCTGAGTGCGACCTACATCAACAGCACGCTTGACGCGGCTGAGCAGCACGCCCGCCTGCAGGCGATGGCCGGCGGACAATATCCGCTCGTCTACGTCGTGCCGGAACGGTTTCGCAGTCCCCGGTTTCTGGAAGCCGTGCGAGCAACTCGTCTGAGGCTGTTGGCGGTTGACGAGGCCCACTGCATCAGCCAATGGGGGCACGATTTTCGGCCCGACTATGCCCGGCTAGGACGGTTTCGGGCCATGCTGGGGATGCCGCCTACTATCGCCTTGACGGCTACGGCCACGGCCGCCGTGCGGCAAGACATTGTCGAGTTGCTCAATCTCCGCTCGCCGCGAGTCTTCGTCACCGGCTTCGTGCGGCCCAATCTTCGCTACGAGGTCCAGCTTCCGTACGGGAAGGGACGAAAGGAGCGGATTCTGGGCGATTTCTTAAGCAGTACTTCCGGATCGGGCATCGTCTACGCGTCGTCGCGAAAACGCTGCGAAGAAGTGGCCGACTTTATCCGGCACACCGTCGGCCGCTCGGCCGCGGTCTATCATGCGGGCATGATGTCGGAAGATCGCCGCACGGCCCAGGATAGCTTCATGCAGGGCCGGAGCGAAATCGTGGTGGCAACGACGGCCTTCGGCATGGGTATCGACAAGCCCGACGTGCGGTTCGTCGTACACTACAACCTGCCTGGTACGCTGGAAGGTTACTATCAAGAAGCGGGCCGCGCGGGGCGAGATGGGCTCCCTTCGCGATGTCTCTTGCTTTACACGTACAGCGACCGCCGCATCCAGGAGTTCTTCATCGAGAGCGCCTATCCGGCGCGCGATGTTGTCGAAAAGGTGTACGATCATCTGCGCCGCATCGACAGCGAACTGATCGAGCTCACGCAGCAGGAAATCAAGGAAACCCTTGGGCTGCAAATCAGCCCGGAAGGTGTGGGCGCGTGCGAACAGCTTCTTGAGCAGGCGGGCGTTCTCGAGCGACTGGAGAGCCGTGAAAACATGGCCCGCGTGAAGCTCGACAGCGATTTACCCACGCTCGTCGATCTCCTTCCTAGGCAGGCAAAAACCCAGCGGCGCCTTTTGCAAGCGATCGAACGGTTTGTCGGCTCGGTGCGGCACGAGTGGGTCGATGTTCCTCCTCGCGAGTTGCTCGCCGCGCTGGAAACCGACTCGGCCTCGCTGAGCCGCACGTTGCGAGAGTTGCGCAACTTGAAAGCGTTCGACTACATCCCGCCATTCCGCGGCCGCGCCATTCGTATGTTTGTGCGAGACAAGCCGTTCGAGGCGCTCAATCTCGATTTCAAAACTCTGGAGGAACGAAAAGAAGGGGAGTACGAGAAACTCAATCGGATGATCGCCTTCGCCGAGACGTCGCGTTGCCGCGAGCGCGAGATCCTCGCCTATTTTGGCCAGGAAGACGCCGAGCCCTGTGGCCGCTGCGACAACTGCCAGCGCCGCGGACTCGGCCGTCGAGAAGCCGCGAGGGAGGCCGTAAGAGATGGCGCAGAATCGCACGCACCGGAACCGACGACGGGCGACACGCACGCACCGGAAGACTCGACACCTGTCAGCGACGAACTCTTAGAAGTCGTGCGGAAGGTCTTGAGCGGCGTCGCCCGCACCCGCGGCCGATTCGGCAAACATATCATCGCCCAGATGTTGTGCGGTTCAAACAACGCGAAGATGAAGCGGTTTGGGTTGCAGCGCCTGTCAACCTATGGCCTTTTGGGGCACTTCACGCAAGACGAGGTGGTCGAGATCCTCGACGCGCTGCTGAGCGTTCGCTGCCTGGAACAGGCGGGCAGCGACGCGATGCGGCCGACCGTTCGCCTGACCGAGCCCGGCAAGGCGGTGATGACGGGCGGAACAAGGCTCGACCAACGCTTGCCGCTGTCGCCAGAGTTGGCCCGGCGATTCACGCCCGCCCGAGCGCGGCCAGGTGCGGCGACACCGTCAAACGCCCCCGAGGGCAAAGAGCCCTCTCGCCCCTCGCGGATGCCGGCGGCTGCGTCGTCCGTAACGGCGACGGGCGACACAGAAGCTGCAGCCGCGCGCCCGGGGGGCCAGCCGGCCCACTATTGGACTTGGCGATTGCTCACGTCGGGCTTCACCGTCGACGAATGCATGGCCGTTCGCGGTTGCGACAGGGAGGTCGTTCTAGACCACGCCTTGAGGGCGGCGGACGAGGGACGGCCGGTTGAGATGACCTGGTTTCTCTCCGCCGAGATGATCGAGCGGCTCACGGAGGCAATCGGCACCAATCCGCCCGGTCGCATTCGACCGCTCTTATCAAAACTGCCGGGCGTGCGTTACGAAGAAGTCCAGTTCTTCCTCAAATGCCGGTCTGCAGCGAAGAACGGTTCACCGGATGACCGGTAGGGCTGGGCCCAAAGGATGTCCTTGGCTTGGCCGGGTACCAGAAAAAAAGCGGGCGCGATCGCTTCCGCGACCGCGCCCGCGGTAGAACACCGGAGCCGACTTGGCTAAGTGCCGGGCGCGGGAGCTGGCGGCGGGGGCGCCGATTCGCCGGTTGGGGCCGGGGGCGGTCCGCTCATCGCGGGCGCCGGCGCCGCTGCACCATTGCCGCATCCCGTACCGCAGCCATAACTGCTGGTTCCACCGCACGGGCTGCAATTGCTCACGCCGCAGCAACCGCGGTTGCGGTGGTGCCGGCCGCAACGACGGGCCAGGGCCGCGTCGGGCGTCAGCAAGCTCGCGCCGAGCGCGGCCGCGATCACGAGAAATCCAAATCTTCTCCGCATTCGCATCTCCTTAAGCAAAAGGACACTCAAACAAAAAAGCCCAGCGCGCTACGGCGAGCGCGATGGGCTATCCTAGCTACCGCCAAGCTTCTAAATTCTCTTTGACGCCAGTCACAGCGTCTGGCCGAATGTTACGCGCCTGGTCGTTAAAGTCAAGCTAACAGGAAAAGTCGCCCGAAACCGCGTCTCCTAATCTAGATCTAGCGGCTGCGATCATCCTGCCGTACGGAAGCGACTGACGGCGGGCGGGTCGCTGGCCGGGAACGATTGGCTGCTGGCTTGGTCCACCAGTGTAACTTCCGCTTCCGGACCACCCCCGCCGTCCTGCTCGTCGACACACGTCCTCAGGTGGCCGAGTCGGCTTAAAGCCAGCCCTATGCCGCCCAGCGCCAAAGCCGCAACCACCAATCGTCGCCTAGGATGCATGGCTGCCAAGGCGACGACCGCGCCCACAACGGCCAACGCCACGGGCACACGAATTGGGGACGCTCGCGAGAGCCGCTCTCGATCGTGAAGAGCGCGGTTACGAGAATCGTCGATCAGAGCGCGGCGTAACGCGTCGTTGGTTGTCATGGTGCACCGATGTCAGGAGAACGAAGACCGTCTCCTACCCGGTGCACTTGTCGCGCCGGCCAACCGGCTTTCAGAGCGCGCTTGATTCCGGCGTTGCGAACGACATTAAGCCGGTCTGAGGGTCAGTCACAACGATGGGAGCCGTTTCGGCCGCGGGCTCGCTCACCCTGGATTCTTCGCCGCCAACGCGGTGTAAGAAAGAGCAGCCCACTCGGTAGCGTGGGCGTTCTTTGGTGCCGACGTCCGCGATGTTCACCACGCGCGCGACGAGAAAGCACTCCTCCGGCCCTGCGCCCAGCCGAACGACGAATCTCTCGAAATCGGGCGCATCGTCGCAGATGAACGACAGGCCCCGCGCCGAAAGGTCGTAACACTGGACGGCTCGGAACTTGTCCGTGGCGGGAATCGGTCCCTCGCCGCTGTAGGGGGCGATATATTGCTTCTCGTTGAACGGCTGTCTCACGACGCTGGCGTCGACCGCAATTGGCAGAACCGTTTTGCCGTCGTGTAGAAAGGCGCGGTTGCGGCCACCATTTTTGGCGGCGTAGAGGGCCTCGTCGGCCCGCTTGATAAACGCTTCTGCGTCATCAAGATCGGCAATGCTCGACACGCCGATGCTGACGGTCACGCTCAACTGCTTGCTGCCGTGGAACAATGTCTCCGAGGCGATCGCGGCGCGAACCCTTTCCGCCACGGTCGTGGCGGCTTGCAGATTGGTTCCCGGCAGCAGGATCGCAAATTCCTCGCCGCCAAATCGCGCCGCCAGGTCCATCTGTCGGAGCGTCTTATCCAGCGTGTGGGCGATGGCGCGTAGCACCTCGTCGCCCGTTTGGTGACCGTGTTCGTCGTTGAACTTCTTGAACGAGTCCACGTCGACCATCAACAGCGACAAGGGGATGTTGTGCCGATGCCACTGGTCAAATCGCCGCGCGAGATCCTCGTTGAAGCTGCGCCGGTTCGGCAGGCCCGTGAGGGTGTCTGTGCGAGCCTCGGCCGACAGCGAAGCAACTTCCGCTCGCTGCCGCTGAATCTCCTTGTGGGCGCTGGAAAGGTCCTGCTGCAATCGGCGGTTGGCGATCAGGATTCGGGCCACCGATTTGAGCACGTCTTCGGCCTTGTTGTTGCCGGAATCGCGCAGCTCGACGCCAATTTGCTCAAGCCGGAATGAGTGGCAGTCGATGTCGTCGTCCAGTTTGACCGCCAGCCGATCAAGCCAATCGGCATTGTCGTCGCTTGCTGGGGCCGGGGGAAGCCGGGACGAATCGCCTTCAGCCGGTTGCTTCGCTTCGCCCGCTTGCCAGCGAAAATAGGCGATCGCGACGACGGCGCCGAAAAAGGCGAGATCGAAGGCGAATCCTAGCACGACCCAATCCATACGCACGCTCCGTTTTGCATCAGACCGGACTATCCGCCCCCCCAGCAATCAAGGAAACATAACTCACACTGACAGCAGGAAAAGTCTCCCCCAAATACATTTTCCAACCTGGCGGGCCGCCGGGGGCGACACGTAGGGCGGTTTCTTCCTAATCCGCGTGCGGCATTCTGAAGAACGCGGTTGTACCGCCCCAAGGAGCCGCTCCCCTCGCAAAGGAAGCAAAAAAAGACCCCTTGGTCGGCTGCCCGGCGGAGATCGGGTAGAATGTCACGGGTCGAACAAAAGGTATCCCCGTGAAGCACAAATCCATCTGGCTGGCGTTAGCACTTACGGTGGCAGTGATCGCGGGCGTCCTTCTGGATCCGACGCAAGTCGTCGTCGGCAAGCTCGCCGGTGACGCGTTCTTCGAGGGTCGTCCCACGCGCTACTGGGTCAGGTCGTTGCAAGCAGGACCAGCCCGGCAAGCCGACGCGCTGTCGACTCTGGAGCAAGGCAAGTCGGCTGCAGTTCCGGTGCTGGTTGCGATCCTGAACGGCACCTCTGTTGCCGACGCCGAAACAAGGTGTGCGGCGCCCGAGGTGCTCGCCAAGATCGGACCCGACGCTGCGGAGGCCGGGCCCGCGGTGTTGGCCGGCCTGAGCGACCCCGATTCGCACCTGCAGGCCGTGTGTGCTGAGGCACTGCCGAAACTCGAAGTTCCCGCCCGAACCGCCGTACCTTTACTGATCCCGCTCCTGAAGACGACGAATGCTGTCGTGGCGGCCAAGGAATTGAGCCGATACCGCGCAGCCGCGGCTCCAGCCGTGCCGGACCTGGTGACGCTCCTCACGGATAAGCGTCAGACCTCCGAGGCCCGCTGGAACGCGGCACGAACGTTGGCCAAGATCGGTCCCGAGGCGATGGGCGGGCTGGACGCTCTCGTCGACTCCTTGGGCGACGACGACTGGATGATCCGCGAGCATTCCGCGGAAGCCATTGGCGAGTTGGGCGAGGGCGCGGCCGAGAAGGGGGTGCCGGCCCTCACGGCGATGCTGTCGGACCCCGTGGCGCGCGTGCGTCGGGATGCCGTTCGGTCGCTCGGTTACTTTGGCGCCGCGTCCCGGGCCGCGGCGCCCGAAATCAAGAAGCTTCTGGACGATCAGGAAGAGGTCGTACGCAAGGCGGCCACCAAGGCCTTGACGTTCGTCGACCCCGGCGAAAGCAGGACTTCCGCGCCGTCGGTCGAAGAGCCCGACGACTAGCGATTCCAAATCACGTCGTTGGTCGCCCGCTCGATTTGTTGTCGGGCCGCCTCGTCCGCGGGAGAAAACATGCCGACGAACGAGTAAAGACGGCCGTGGCGACGAAAGCAGGTGACGACCTTCGTCCGTTTGTTGTTGTCGGCGGCGCCTTGATAGAGGATGCGTTCACCCTCGGCCCCGTTGATCGTCACTGGTTTGCGCCCCTCGACAAGCCGCCATTGACTGACTCCGAATGACGGGCCCGCATGATGTCCTTCCACGTCGGTCACTCCCTTCTCGTCAACGCAAAGCACGACAAACGTTCCTCCCGGCTCGGTGGAGGCGATGCTGTATCGCGTGAGGAACTGGTCGCGTAGCAGGGGGCCGGGAGGCAGGCTTGAACTCGCGGTTTGGACCCACCCTTCGGGCACCAGGAAGCGAAACCCCTCGGCGGCGTTTTGATAGACGCGGGAGTTTGTCAACGCGGGGGCCGCAGGCTGATGTCTGCATCCAAACGCCAGCACCAGGAGGGCCGGCCAACACCTGTTGTGGGTCGTAATCACAAATCTTGTTGCACCGCCTCGCCGTTGTTGCGGGTCGAGAAGGCGTGAAGAACCTGCATGTCGGTCGACGACGATAGCGGGCGGACCGACCCGTCCACGAAAGCGAAATTGACGCGATCAACGTGGCCAGAGAAGAAGTCGTACGGTTCGCTGAAGGGGCTGTTCAGATACTTGTCGGCCGTGCGGGCCATGGCCATCACGGGGGCCTGTTCCACGGTGGATAGATAGACCGGCGCCCCGGGGGTCGTGCGAACCGCACCCGTCGTGATCACGCCGGCCCAAGGCGCTTTCGCGAAGAGCGCCGAGCGCTCTCCGACGGCGATGGTCGTGGTGGTGCCGTCGGCGATGTCCTTATAGCGGCAACGGCTGTTGCGTTGGAACACGCCCGTGCCGTAGTCAGGGTACGTATTAATGAGTCCGTATGAACCAAAGCAGGCCGTATAGCTCGTGGTGTACGCCGGTCCCATGCTCAAGTTGACGATGTCGGGGACCTGAAAGACGCCCGCACCGTAGTCGCTGGGGCAAGAAGCAATGGGCAGGGGGAGCGTGCGAAGCGAAATGCTCTGCCGCACGGGTGACGAGAAATCGATCTGGTCGTGAAGCGGCCGCTGCTCCAGAAAAACAAGGCTCAAGGCCAGCCAGCTCCAACCCGGATCGTTGGGCGGCTGCGCCCCGAGCAGGGCCCCATCCAACAAGCGGAAGTTCGGGTTACTTGGAGGGGGCGCTGGCGGACCGTTGAAGAGATAGCCGGGCGGCAGCACGCCGTGCGCGTCATGGTAAAGGCCCAACGCCAGTCCGATTTGCTTGAGTTGCGACGTGCATTGCGCACGTCGGGCGCTTTCGCGCGCCGCCTGCACCGCCGGAATCAATAGGGCCAGCAGGATACCGATCACCGCGATTACGACCAGCAATTCGACCAGCGTGAAGCCGGGCAGTCGTCGCGCAGCGGGCCCCGGACCGCCGCTGTTCGGCCCCGCCCACCACAGGGACGCTCTAGATCGGGTGGGGGGACGCATATAATCTCCAACTCCGACAGGCGCTTGGATCAGTCAATCTTAATAGGGTGTCGGGGATGTGAACAGACTGGGATTATCGCGCGTCCCGGCCAACGGCTTTGCTGCGGGTCGTTTCGGTGGCTATCGTAGAGGGATCGACTGCCTCGATCCTCGCCGCCTTCCCAGCGAAGGTCACCTGCTTTGCCACTCGACCCCTCTCCGCCTGCTCCGATCTTGTTGGCCGTGCTGCCCCTGCTTCACGGCGCGGCCGGGGTGGTTAGTGTGTTGTTGACCGGCGTGCTCAGCGCCTTGGCCGCAGCGGCCGCGCTGCGGCCCGCCGCATTGGCGAGACTGGCAAGAATTGCCTGGCGCCAGAAGCCGGGGATCATCGTGCTGGCGTTGGGGCTGACAGTCCTGGCCGCGGCGCTCGTCGAGGCGCGTAAGCGCTCCAACGTGCGCGAGGAATCGGCGCACGTGCCAGCAGGCTTTTCGGCCGCGCGATGGCCCATGTTTCGCGGCAGCCTGACACGCACCGGGCACGCCGACGAATGTCCCGGCCCGTCGCACGGAAGCGTCCAATGGAGCGGCGGGCGCGGTTTCGTGTTTCTTTCTTCTCCGGCGGTCGTCGGCGAGACGCTTGTCGCTGTCGGATCGCGCGGCGACAGCTCGGCTCGTTTCTTCGGCTTCAGTGCGTCGACCGGAGACTTGCTCTGGACCCTCGCCCCGCAGGGGTACCGCGCGACCTTTTCGTCGCCAGTCATTTCCGATGAGCATCTGCTTTGTGGCGAAGGAGTCCACACGACCCGCAACGCGTGCGCGCGAGCTTTTAAGGCCAACGCGGAGGGAACCTTAAAGGAGGTGTTGAAATACGCGACCAAGAGCCATGTCGAGTGTACGCCGGCGGTCGAGGCCGACCGCGTCTATTTCGGCGCCGGCGACGATGGAGTGTACTGCCTGAATTTCAAGTCGGAGGGGGGGAATCCGATCATTTGGCACGCTCCCGGTGAACAGTATCCCGACGTGGAAACGGCCCTGGCGGTCTACGACGGACGCGTTTATGTCGGGCTGGGACGAGGAGGCAACGCGCTGTGCGTGCTCAATGCGGACTCGGGAAACGAAGTTGCCAGGCTCCCGATGCCGCTGCCCGTTTTCAGCCCCCCGGCGATTGCCGGCGGACGGCTTTATCTAGGAATGGGAAGCGCCGACTTCGTCAACGGCGCCGACAACTCGCCCGGTGAAGTGCGCTGCATCGAATTGAAGTCGTTGCAAACGCTGTGGACTCTCACGACGCCCTCGCCGGTGCTGGCGGCCGTGGTGGTTCGCGACAAAGACCTCATTTTCGCGACGGTGGAGGGCGAAGTATTTGTCGCGGACGACGACGGCGCCGTGAAGCACCGCTGGCGAGCCGGCGGCCGCGTGTTGGCGGCCCCGGCCGTCACGCGCGACATGATTTACTGCGTCTCCTGCGACGGCCTGATGACAGCCCTCGATCGCCGGCTGGAACGCATCTTCAGCACGCGGCTCGGCGCACCGGGCCTCTTCATCAGTTCACCCGTGGTGTATGCCGGGCGCGTCTACGTCGGCACGCCCGCCGACGGGTTTGTGGCCGTCGGAGCGCCCGCCGGGCCGGCGAAATGACGGTTCGTATTGCCAGGCAGGTTCCCGATTCGGTGCCCGACGGTGCCGCAGGCGGTAAAAAGTGGGTCCATTTCTGGGGCGACCCCCTTCCGTGCGACGACTCGGCCGCGCGGGATCTGCTCGGCAGCAAGGCGCTGTCGCTCGCGCTCTTAGCGCGCCTCGGACTGCCGACGCCCCCCGCCTTCACCATTACGTCCGAGGCCTGTCGAGAGTATCACGCCAGCGGTCAGTTACCCCCTGGGCTGTGGCCCGAAGTTCGTGCGGCGCTGGCGCGGCTCGAATCGGCCGTCGGCCGTTCGTTTGGCAAAGCGCCCCAGCCGCTGACGGTCGCTATCCGCGGCGGCGCCACCGAATCGATGCCGGGAGCCCTGGCGACCTTTCTCCACTGCGGCCTTTCGGAAAAGCTGGCAAGGCAAATCGATGACGAAACAACCTGGGAGGCGTTCGCGGAGTTTCTTGAGGGGTACGCTTACGCCTGCCTGGGTGGCGCCTGGGCGGGGCGGGTTGCTAAAGAACTGAGCGGCGCCGGGGCCCGCGTGCAGTGCCAACGCTGGCTACGGGAGTGGGCCACATCGGCTGGCGGCCCGCTATCCGACGATCCTGAAGTTATCTTGCGTTCGGCGATCGAGGCCGTCTTCGATTCGTGGCGAGGTGAGGGGGCAGCCAGTCTGCGAAAGCTGCTGGACGTAAACTCTTCCGCCGGAACGTCGGTCACGATTCAGGCGATGTTCACGGCTGCGATCTCGGGTGTGGCCTTCTCGCGCGAACCGAACGATCCGCAGGCCGACGAGTTAATTGTCGAAGCGGCGGTCGGATCGGGGCGTCGGCTTCTGGCCGGGCAAAGCACGCCCCATCGCTGGATCGTCAACCGACGCACGCTGGCAGTAGGCCATCTCGCCTGCGAACAAGTGGCACGTGTCACCGCCGACGCGAGCTTTGTCGATCGCATCCTGCCGCAGCTTTGCCGCGATGTCCTGGCCATCGAAGCGCAGTTCGAGCAACCCGTTGACGTAGAGTTCGGCTACGCGGCCGGCGAGGTTGTTTTCTTCCAGGCAAGGCCCGTTAAACCGGCGCTCGAGCAGGCAAGAGTGGAACGGGCGCGATCCGCTGAGCGCGTTTCGCTGGTTGCACTGGCCAAGGAAGGAAGAAGGCTTTGGGTAAGGCATAACCTGGCCGACACACTGCCGGCGCCGACCCCCCTCACTTGGGATTTGTGGCGCGCCTTCATGACGGGTAAAGGTGGCTTGGGGCGCCTTTACCGCCGTCTAGGCTACCGTCCGTCGAAGCGTGTGCGACGGGCCGGTTTTCTCGAGCTCGTTGCCGGCCGTATTTACGCCGATCCCGAACGTCTGTCCGAAATGCTGTGCTCCGGCTATCCGCTCTGCTTTGATCAGGGGGCATTGCGACGGGATCCGGACGTTTTGAACCGCCCGCCTGACTGCCTTGATCTCGAACAGCTCGACCCGTGGTTCCTCGTACGATGGCCGTCGATTGCCTTCACGATCCTGCGAGCGGGCTGGCTTCGTCCGCACTTGAGTCGAACGGCGATCAAGCGGTTCGACCGCGACATAGTGCCTCGCATCCGCTCGCTAGTCGACGCCGAGAGGCAAATCGACCTGACCCGCCTGTCGCCGGAAGAACTGGTCGACGTGTTCCGCCGGCGTCGACCGGCCGTGTTTGATGAGTTTGCCCCCGAATGCCTTTTGCCCGGCACGCTCGGGGTTGCCGCCTGGAATCTGCTTCAGCAGGCGCTCTCGAAGAGTGAGGCTGATTCCGAGCGCCGCGGAAGGGCAGAAGCAATCCTCTCTGCGATCTCCGACCCGGTGGCAGACCGGCAGCGGGCGCTCCTGAGCAGCGTCGCTCGCGGCGACGCATCGGTCGGCAGTTTTCTTGACGAATTCGGTCATCGTGGGCCCGGCGAAATGGACCTTTCGTCGCCCCGCTGGCGGGAAATTCCGGACGCCGTTTTGGCGTCGGCTCGCCGCCGCAGCAACCCTGCGTTGCTCGAACCGCGACCGTCCGTTGACGAGGCTTGCCGCATTCTCGACGAAGCGACGCGAGGCAAGTCTCACCGGCTATCGGGGTTGGCTCAGCAATCGCTGGCCTTGCTCCCTTACCGGGAGATCGGCAAGCACGAGTGGATGAGGGCCTACGAGCTGCTCCGGGAAATCGTTTTGGAACTAGCCCGACGGACTCGATACGGTGAGGGCATCCATTTCCTCACAGTAAGCGAGCTCGAAGACCTGCCACAAGAACGGGATCAGAGTCAGCTCATTGCACGCCGACGCGACCATCACCGGGCTTGTCGAAAGCTCTCTGTACCTGATGTGCTTGAACTCGACGACGATCTGGAGAATTTTGGACGGCCCGCGCGTCTCGCGGCCGACCAGAGCATTGTCGGCACGCCACTGGTTCCCGGCCAGGCCCTTGGTCGGGTGTTGCTCCTAAACGGCCAGGAGCCCCGCGAGCCGGTGGCCGAGCGAGTGATTGTTGCTTCGGCTCTCGAGCCTGTGTACGTCCCGCTGCTGGCGGATTCGGCCGCATTCCTCCTCGAACGCGGAGGTATCCTATCGCACGTCGCGCTTTTGGCGCGGCAGCTCGCGATTCCGACGGTGGTTGTCGAGGGAATCACCCGCCATGTCGTGGACGGAGAGCTGGTGTTCGTCGACGCCGGGCAGGGCCTCGTCGAGCGCGGGTTCAGCGGCCACGAGCAAGGCAGGTCTACGGGCTAGCCATCAAAACTCGCCCGCCGCGTCGCCGCTGGCCGGCGTGCCGGCGGCCCGCCATACCAGCAGATTGATGTTCGACGTGACCGGCTGCACCGACCCGTCCATCCTAAGCACGTTGACGATTTCGCCCGAATGATAGCTGCGCGACGTGACGACATCGTACGAATAGGCCGCCGCCGACGAACCGTCTCGACTCGAAATGTAGTCGACGTTGTACGTTCCCGTCACGTTCGTGAAGCTCACGGGGGTGTTGGGCGTGAAAACGAACGTGAAGCCCGTCTGAAACGTCTGGCCTTCCGTCCAGCCTGCATGTCCGTTCGTCTTGAGGTTGCCGCCATACGCCAGCACCGCCGCGGGAGTCGCCGGCGGCGGCGCGAGCAGGGAGATCGGCGGTGACCCTCCCAGCAGGTAGGGTTGGAAAGCCTCAACTTCGGCAAAGCCGACCGTGTGGCTCGTTCCGTCGCGAATATCGGTCGATCGTCGGCATTGGTTCATGGCGAACACGCCGTCGCCGCTGAGCCCGGTGTTGGGGTCCCAAACGAACCAGGTGCCGACGTTGTAGGCGTAGGTCGTCGGATATCGTATGGGATTCGAGGTTTGAGCCCTGTCGTTAATTTCCGACGGGCACACATAACTGGGAATTCGCTGCATCACGACCTGGGGCTGGCTGGTGGCCGGCAACCTGAAGTCGAGCAGTTGGTAGGAGGTTGATAGCTCCATGTACGGCAGAATCCGGGCATGGACTGAATAGCTGTCCGCAGCTACGGCGCCGATGGGATAAAAACCACCCGGAGGCAGGCGACCGCAGGTCGATTCGTAGTTGGCCAGGGCAACCCCAATTTGTTTCAGGTTGTTCTGGCACTGTGATCGCCGTCCGGCCTCACGCGCCGCCTGCACTGCCGGCAGCAAAAGTGCCACCAGAATGCCGATGATGGCGATCACAACCAGCAACTCAACTAACGTGAAGGCTTGGCGCGTGCGCATGACCTGCGTCCTCTAACCGGAACGGGTGGCGTAGTGCATGATACTCCGCGCCCGCGCCGATAGAAAGCAGGGCCTTAGGAATATCTCGCAAAGTATTCCTCGGACGCTACAAAGCCCGCGATCACGTTCTCGTTGCTTACTCCCAACTCAAAGAATTGCACCCAGCTTGCAACCTCGGCGGCGCTGGCCTGACGGCCGAGATAGGTGGTGTAATCGGCGCTGACCACCTGCCCCTCTCGCTCGGCGCTGGAGGTGAATCCGTAGGCGATTTGGAATCGGCTCACGCCGCCCGCGAGCAACTGGGTCCAGCCGGCTTCGCCTTGCGGATCGGCCGGGCGTCCGAGCAAGTTCTGGTACATGGCATCAACCCATGCTTTGTCCGTGCCGCCGCTGTGCTCGTAGTACTCTTCAGACCCGATGAAGAACGCGTCCAGCAACTCGTCGCTTACTCCTGCCTGCATCTCGGCGGTCCAAAAGGCCAGTCCGGTTGCATCCGCCGTACGTCCGAGGTAGGTCTCGTAGGCCGCTTCGATGACTCGCTGGTAGTACTCCGCGCTGTGCGTCAGCGCCAGGGCGAACACGGCCCGCGGTACGCCTTGCTCCATCGCGTTCATCCAGTAGTTGAGCGAGGCGGCGTCGACGGGCCGGTTGAGAATATTCTGATATGCCGCGGCGATGTACTGCGCGGTGGGGTTCTGGTTGGTCGTAGCGAGCAAACCGTAGATCACGAGGCTGTTGTTGGTGCCGACGAAGACCTGTCCGTCCGCCACCGTGGGGACGGTGAACTTCACGGCCGTGCCGAGGGCATCTCGGCCCCCTGGCGCCTGGCCGCTCGTGTAGAGTTCGTCCGCCAGATTGGCGGCGCTGTAGGCCCGCAGTTGGTTCGTGCCGTTGTCGATCATCCACACGATGCCGTTGGCCGTGCCGTCGGCCGAAATCACGGGCGTCGCACCAGGATAGCCAAAGGTGTCGGGTGACTGCGACGAAGCGGTGGTCGAGAGCTGGCCTCCGGTGAGCGAATAGGCCTTGGCATTTGCGCCGACCGTGGCGTAGTAAAGCAGACCGTTGAAGTAGGCCGGCGTGCTGTAGATGGTCTTTGCGAAGCCAGGCACCTCTTGCACCACCTGATCGGTTGTGGGATTGAATTCACCCATGCCGTCCTGGTTGAACAAGTAGACGGTTCCCTGCTTGCCGCCTTGAATCAGAAGGTTAGGATTCGTGGCGCTGCCGGCCGACGGCGGGAGCAGGATCACGCCCCCGGAATTAAGGTCCAAATCCTGGTCGTCGAGAATCTCCTGGTTCGACGGCGTGAAATAGTCGACGACCTTCAACCCCCAGCCGTTGATATTCGGATTCGTGGGCGTGCTGCTGGGATCGACGGAGATTTTGACGATTGAATCGCCGTAATCGCCGTTGATCGGGAAGCCGGCCGCGTTAAGCGTGGTGTCGAAGGTGCCGTTGCCGGTGCCGAAGATCAAGTCGCCGTCTCCGTCGACGATGAACGAGTTGCCGTCCTGCCAGATGTCACCCAGGTCGCCGTTCGGCGTCAGGTTCAACACGCCAGACAAGCTCATGGTGTGGGCGTTGACGGCCAGCACCCAGCCGTGGGCGGGCGGAATGTCGGGGTGGGACCCGAACGCCATGAAGATGTCGCCGTTGACCTCCTCCATGCCCACGCGGCTGAACTCGCGCAGTCCGTTGAAGGTGATAACCCCGTTCACGCTCCCCATGCCCGTACCCGCGACGGACGGGCCGGCAACGTAGGTGTAATCCGCTCCGCCATCGTAGATCGTGTCGGCGATCGTCAGCGGGCCGCCCAGGTTCTCGGCCCCGGTCGCCAGGTTCAGGGCATGGAGCTTGTAGACGTAATGCGTGCCGTCGGCCCGCACTTCCTTGGTGTTGGCCAGCACGTAGATGCTGTTGGTGCTCAGGTCGATCACGGGCGTGGCGGTGATACCGAGTTCCGGCTGAAGGGCTGGGGAGCCGGTATCTTGAGTGGGGACGGTGGTCACGCCGGGTCCCAAAAAGCTGTCGTGCCAGAGCACCGTCCCGGTGAAGGAATCGACGGCGTAGACGCTGTCGTGCTCGGTGGCCACGTAGACGATGTTGTGGGTTCCGCCCGAAATGTTGACGCCCTCGACGTAAAGGGGCTGGGCGTAGATCTGACCGTCCACCGGTGTTGTCGATGTTTTGCCGAAAGTCGCGGCGTTGACGTCGACGGGCGAGAGTATCGTCTCTTGAGAGTTCACACCGTCTCCCGACTGGTCGTAGCGGTACGAGAGCACGTTGGTTGAAAGGAGGTTGCGGCTTTCGAGCCATTCGAAGCTGCGAACGGACGGCTTACGGCAAAGAGGTCGGCGAACGCGGCGACGAAAGGAGTTCATCCAGCGGGCTCTCAAGGGTGTCGAATCGGTCGGATGGTTTTTGGTTCTTACCAGAGTAGTCACGACCACTGGCAAGTGAGGTGCCGGCTGAAGCCACCTGACGGCGAACCGAGTGCTAACCGCTTGCGCAGCAACGGCGATCGGCCGTTAATAAGCCCGTGGCGCAACAACGCCGCGAGTCTGAAAATGCTGCCTTTCGTCAACGCGTGTTGACCTGGAGCAACAACGGTTGCCTGGGGGCAACAGAAGGAGTTCCGCATTTTGCTTAACCGGGAGCGAACGGCGGCCATGGGGACGGCGCCGAACGCCGACCCGAAGGCACAATTCGGCCCAGGGGGTGGTTCCAGCCTCGCGCTCGCCGTTGGCTCCCGGTTAAACGATGACGCGCGTCGACCTCAAAGCTCCCGATTTGGACACGGCATTCGGAAGGCATTCTGCTCATTTCGCAAGAGAACGGGTGCCGCAGTGCCAGGCTGAACTCGCCGTTTGAGACGGGACGCGATAAACTAAACTCACGCAGCTAGCTCGTTCACGCGTTTGGGGTCTGCGCCCCGCTCACCAACCAAGTAGGACTTGTCGGCCCATGAGCCTGTTGGCAATCACCATCGGCACCGCCGTGATCCTCATCGCGGCTTACTTGACTTACGGGAGATGGCTGTCGCGGCAGCTCGCCTTGCGCGACGACGCGCCGACGCCGGCCGTGGAAGTGAACGACGGCGAAGATTTTGTGCCCACGCCGGCGCCTTACCTCTTCTCGCAGCATTTTTCGGCGATCGCCGCGGCGGGGCCGATTGTGGGACCCATCGTGGCCGGCCTCTGGTTCGGTTGGGTGCCGGCAATTATTTGGATCCTCGTTGGCAGCATTTTCATCGGGGGCGTCCACGACGTGACGTCGCTGGTGGCCAGCGTGCGGCACAAGGCGAGGAGCATTCCGGACATCGTCCGCGAACACATGAGCCGCCGGGCGTATCTCCTTTTTTTGTCGTTCGTCTGGATCGCGCTGGTCTACATCATCGTCGCCTTCACCGACATCACGGCCAGCACCTTTGCGCCGGGTCCGTCTGCTGGGGCCGAAGCGGTGCAAACCGGGGCCGCGGTCGCCAGTTCGTCGATGATGTACCTCGCTCTTGCGGTCGTGATGGGACTGGTGCTGCGCTACACGCGGCTGCCTCTAAGCTGGGCCACGGTGATCTTCATGCCGCTGGTTTTGGTCTCGATCTGGGCCGGCCAGTATCTTCCCCTGGAGATTCCGGAGTGGCTCTGGGTCGGCGCGAGCGGCGCGAAGAGCGCGGCCAAAACGTGGGACATCGCGCTTCTGGTCTACTGCGGCGTGGCGTCGGTCGTGCCGGTGTGGGCCTTGCTCCAGCCCCGCGGCTACCTGGGCGGCTACTTCCTGTCGGCGACGGTCTTGCTGGCGTTTTTGGGAATCGTTGCCGCAAGCCTGATCGGCCAGACGATTGAGGTCTCCTACCCGGCGTTCCTCGGCTTCAGCGTGTTCCAGGGTGGGAAAACTCAGTTTCTCTTCCCGGTGCTGTTCGTGACGATCGCCTGCGGCGCGTGCAGCGGTTTCCACTCGATGATCAGTTCCGGCACGTCGTCGAAGCAGTTACGCGTCGAGAGCGACGCCAAGGCGATTGGCTACGGATGCATGCTCCTGGAAGCGTTCGTGGCGGTCATCTCGCTGGGCTGCGTGATGATCCTGGCCAAGGGAGCCTCGGGCAACCCCGACGTCATCTTCGCCGAAGGCGTCTCGCGATTCATCGGCCTTTTGGGCAGCAGCCTGGGGCTTAGCTACGACGAAGCGCACAAGTATCTGTACAGCTTTTGCTTGCTGGCCTTCGCTACGTTCATCTACGACACGCTCGACGTCTGCACGCGGCTGGGCCGCTACGTGCTGGAAGAGTTCACCGGCTGGCGGGGACAAAAGGGGCGGCTGGCGTGCACGGTGCTCACCCTTGTGCCGCCGATGTACCTGGTGTTGCAGACGATGGTCGATCCGCTGAAGGGGACGCCCGTGCCGGCCTGGAAGGTGTTTTGGACCTTGTTCGGCACAGCCAACCAGTTGCTGGCGGCGCTGACGCTGATCGGGGTCACCGTGTGGCTGCTGCGGACCGGCAAGAGTTGGTTCTACACGGCCATTCCCGCGGCTTTCATGGTGACCATCACTTTCAGCATGCTGGGTTTGATTCTGTATGATTGGGCCCGCAGCTTCAGTGAGGTCCGGCAACAGGGACGCTTCGACGTCAACGGGCCGCTGACGACGGTCCTGCTGGGGCTTGGCGTCCTGCTCGTCATCGAGGCGATTCTCGTCATCAGCCGCACGCTGCGCGCTCGCGCGACGATGGCGGCGCCTCCGCAGACTGCCTGAAAGCTCCAGTAGCATTTCGAGCGGCGTGACAATGTGCCGCTCGCCGTGGCGGGAAGGGCCCTTCTAGAAGCAAGCGACATGCAGCAAGACGTGTGGGAATTCTGGATCGACGTGGGAGGAACGTTTACCGACTGTTTTGGCCGTCGCCCCGACGGCTCGCTCGCGCGGCACAAGCTGCTTAGCTCTGGCGTCACGAAAGGCGCCGCGGGGGAAGGTTCGAGTCCATCGGCGATTGTGGACGCCGCGCGGCGAACCGACCCCGACGGTTTTTGGAACCGTTTCCGAATTCGTTTGCTATCGTCCGAAGGAGCGGCGCTTGCTGAGGCAACGGTCCGCCGCTTCGATGCCGCATCGGGGACGTTCGCGCTGGAATCACCGCTTCCGGTGCGGCCCGCGGTGGGGCAGTCCTATGAGCTCGTTTCGGACCTCGAAGCACCCATTGTCGGCATCCGGTTCCTGCTGCGGCTGGCAGCCGAGGCCCCCATGCCACCCGTGCGCGTACGGCTCGGCACAACCCGCGGCACGAACGCGTTGCTCACGCGACGCGGCGCGAAGACGGCCCTCGTCACGACGCGCGGCTTCGGGGACATCCTGCACATCGGCTACCAGAATCGGCCCAAGCTGTTCGAGCTGGCCATCAAGAAACCCGTTCCTCTATTTCAACACGTCGTCGAAATCGATGAGAGATTGTCTGCCGACGGCGAGGTGTTGCGGGCCCCAGACATGGAGCGCGTGAAGAGGCAACTCGCCGAGCTCAAGAGGCAAGGTATCGAGTCGCTGGCGATCTGCCTGCTGCATGCCTTCCAGCACTCGCGCCACGAGGAGATTGTTGCCGAAGCCGCCCGCGCGGCTGGGTTCACCGAGATCAGCGTCAGCCACCGCGTGGCCCCTTTGATCAAAATCGTCTCGCGCGGCGACACGGCGGTGGTCGACGGTTACCTCAACCCCGTGCTGAGAGCCTATGTCGAGCGCCTCCGACAGTCGCTTGGCTCGGGCGATTTGCGGATCATGACGTCGGCCGGGGGGTTGGTAAGCGCCGAGCGGTTCGTCGGGAAAGACAGCATTCTTTCCGGACCGGCGGGAGGGGTGGTCGGATTCTCGCGTGTCGCGCAGCAAGCGGGTTTTGAGCGGGCGATCGGCTTCGACATGGGGGGCACGAGCACGGACGTAGCCCGCTACGACGGCCGCTTCGACCTGGACTACGAAACCGAGAAGGCGGGGGTGCGGATCGTGGCGCCGATGTTGGCCATCGAAACCGTGGCGGCAGGAGGAGGTTCGATCTGCGCCTTCGACGGCGTCAAGTTGGTCGTCGGTCCCGACAGTGCGGGCGCCGATCCGGGTCCCGCGTGCTATGGCCGGGGCGGTCCGCTCGCCGTAACCGACCTCAACTTCTACCTGGGCAAAATCCTCCCCCGCCACTTTCCCTTTCCACTCAATCGGCCGGCCGTCGAAAAGCGCCTGGAAACGCTCATCGAGACCGTCGCTGGGGCCACGGGGCGCAAATACACGCCCGTTGAACTGTGCGACGGCTTTTTGCGCGTGGCCAACTCCAACATGGTCAAGGCCATTCAGTCGATCTCGGTGGCCAAGGGATACGATCCTCGCGACTACGTGCTCGTCGCCTTCGGCGGCGCCGCGGGGCAGCATGCTTGCGCTGTGGCGCGAGACCTCGGCATGCGCCAAGTGTTGCTGCATCCCGATGCGGGCCTTTTGAGCGCCTACGGCATTGGCCTGGCCGACGTGACGCGACATCGCGCCTGTGGCGTCTACGAACCCTACGCCGACGAAGGTGTAGCCCGACTGTCGCACCGCTTTGACGAAATGGCCGAAGACGCACGAAGGGAAGTCTTGGCGGAGGGGGTGGACCCGTCGCGAATCGACGTCCGCCGCTCGCTCGATCTGCGCTACAAAGGGCTGGATGCCTACCTGAACATTGCCGAGCCAGCATCGGGCCGCTATGCCGAGGCCTACGCGACGGAGCACGAGCGTCTTTACGGGTACCGGCGTGAGGGCCAACCGCTGGAAATCGTCACCGCGCGGATCGAGGTTGTGGGCCGTTCGCCGCAGGAACCGCCGGTCAACTCGGCGGCCGGCGCGCGGGTGGCGCCCGCGACTACCGCGGCCTGGTTCGACGCGGTTGAATATCCGACCGCCGTTTACGACCGCGCGAACCTTGCGGTGGGCGAAACCATCGAAGGGCCGGCGATCATTCACGAGTTGAGCTCGACCACAGTAATCGACCCAGGCTGGCGGGGAGAGATTGTAAGCACCGGCGCACTGGTGCTGACCGACCGAGTGGGTACCGCCGGCGGGCTCACCCCGCCGGGCGGCGAAGCCTCGAACGCTCCCCTTGATTCTTCATCCACGCCAGATCCGGTGCTGCTCGAGATTTTCAACAACCAGTTCGCGGGTATCGCCGAGCAGATGGGCATTACGCTGCGCAACACGGCCAGCAGTGTCAACGTGAAGGAGCGGCTCGATTTCAGTTGCGCCATCTTTACGGCCACGGGCGACCTGGTCGTAAACGCCCCACACATCCCCGTTCATCTGGGCGCGATGAGCGAGACGGTCAAATGCCTTCTCGAAGACTTTGGCAATAAAGATGGTGGTTTGAAGCCGGGCGACGTCCTGGTCACGAACAATCCATATCGCGGCGGCTCGCACCTGCCCGACGTTACGGTTGTCACCCCCGTGTTTGGTCCGGCGGGCGAGACGCCCAGCCGGCTCCTGTTCTTCACCGCCAGCCGCGCGCATCACGCGGAAATCGGCGGCATGCGGCCCGGCTCGCTCCCGCCCTTTTCATGCAATCTGGCGGAAGAGGGCGTGCTGATTCGCGGTATGAAGCTCGTCGACGGCGGCCAATCACGGCTCGAAGAATTCCGCCAACTTCTGCTGGCGGGAAAGTATCCCACCCGCAACGTGGCCGACAATCTGGCCGACGTCGAAGCCCAGGTCGCGGCCAACCATCGCGGGGTAGGCGACCTGGGGAGGCTCGTCGAACGTTATGGCCTGCCGACGGTGCTGGCCTACATGCGGTACATTCAGGCGGCCGCCGAACGCAAGATGCGATCGGCGCTGGCTGGTCTGGGCGACGGCGCATACCGGTTTGTGGATCATCTCGACGACGGTTCGCCTGTTGCCGTCGAGATCACGATTCGCGGGGATCAGGCGACCCTCGATTTCAGCGGCACCGGGCCGGTTGTGCCGGGGAACCTGAACGCCAACCGCGCCATTGTGACGGCCGCCGTCATGTATTGCCTGCGGTCGCTCATCGGCGAAGAGATCCCGTTGAACCAGGGTGTTCTGACGCCAGTGAAGATCATCTTGCCCCGGTGCCTGCTGAATCCCCCAGAGGGCCCGTCGCCCGAGACTTCGCCGGCCGTCGTCGGAGGAAACGTGGAGACTTCGCAGCGTGTGGTCGACGTGGTGCTCGGCGCGCTGAAGCTGGCGGCGGGCAGCCAGGGGACGATGAACAACCTGGTGTTTGGGGACCCAAGTTTCGGTTACTACGAGACGATTTGTGGCGGCGCCGGCGCCACCCGCGAGGCCGACGGCGCCGACGCCGTCCACACGCACATGACGAACACGCGTCTGACGGACCCCGAAGTAATCGAACAGCGCTATCCGATCCGCGTGCGCGAATTCTGCGTCCGCCGAGGTTCGGGCGGCAGCGGCCGGCGCCGCGGGGGCGACGGCGTAGTGCGCGAGCTGGAATTCTTGCGGCCTTTGGAAGTGTCCATCGTCTCCCAGCGGCGAGGAGAGTATCCGCCATACGGGCTTGACGGAGGCGAGCCTGGGGCGATCGGCCGCAATACGCTCCGCCGCGCCGACGGCGCCGTGGAACAGCTTGCCGGCCAGGTGCAGTTCACGGCGGCAGCGGGCGACGTTTTGACGATCCAGACGCCCGGCGGCGGAGGCTTCGGCGCGACGTAGCCGTCGAGCATGGGACTGCGGCATGTCTTCTCCGCGTCTCGTCGAGATTACCGCTGGACCTCGTCGTCGTAGATCTTAAACAGCACGTAGTCGTCGTTTGGCCTCTTTTCGGCGAAGTCGGTCGGTTCCACATGCCAGACCTTGTCGGCTCCATGCCGCACGGTCAGCTCGTCGCTGTTCAGCCGCGCCAGGGTGTACTCCCACGCCCGGATTATGCGACCTGCCGGCGCTTGATCCACCGCGTCGGCCACGTCGTCCACCGTCCGTAAGAACTCCGCCAACAACCGCTCTCGCAAGGCCGCACGATCCACCCTCGAAGAACTCGAATCCATGGCTCGCTCCATTCTGCCGAAAGAACACAGAACACTCCTTC